>JABWAN010000837.1 GCA_013361015.1 Candidatus Zhuqueibacterota bacterium
ATGCCGACGCCGCGCAGTTCGTATCTGAAATCATTCTACGCGCGGAAGAAGAGGACCAGCGCAAGCTCGCAAAACTCCGCCAAGCAATACAGGCCGGCCTTGACCAGTTGAATCGCGGGGAAGGCGCGCCACTGGACCTTGACAAAATCAACGCCGCTATTGATAAAGAACTCGACAATGCCAGGCAATGAGGCAAGTCATCATATCGCCCGAGGCCGAGAATGATTTGAAAGAAATCGGCATTTTTACCGAGAACAATTGGGGGCGAAAACAACGCAAAAAGTATCTCGCACAGCTCGTCGAACGAATGCACTTTCTGGCCGCTCACCGTGCGCTCGTAAAAAGACGCTACGACCTACCCGATTCTCCATATTGTTTCCACGAAGGCAAACACGTCATCTTCTTCCGTGAAGTTCCTCAAGGCATAGAAATCATCAGAGTTTTGCACGAAGTTATGGATTTCTCACTACATTTGTAATCCCGCTCAAGGGCAGCTTGTGCTTTTCCGCGAAGTATAATCATTCCGAGGAGGATGCAATGAAAGCTTTGCTCGCGTTATATGTTTTGCTGTTGGCACTCACCGCAACGACTCACGCCCAAACCACGCCCTTTCTCACCGACGATGAAATCCGCATGCTGCAAAACGAAATCTCCGGCGACCGCTCGTTCGAGCACATCCGCTGGCTCACGCATTGGCATCGCGACTCCGGCATGGAGGGATATTTCAAAGCCGCGGAATATGTCATTCAAGCCGCGAAAGACGCGGGTTTAGAAGACGTGAAGTTTGTCGAGCAAGTGTTGGACGGCCACAACTACACGGCAAAGTCTGCGGAATTGTGGATGCTCGAGCCGGTGGAAGTGAAGCTCGCGGACATTGGCGAGCACAATGTTTACCTCGCGGACGGCAGCCATGACGCGGAGGTGACCGCAGAATTGATTTGGATCGGAGACGCATCGAAAGCAGTGTTGGACTCGCTCGATGTGAAAGGCAAGATTGTGCTCACCGATGCAAGTCCGGGCCGCGCGGCGCAGAATGCGGTGTGGGACAAAGGCGCGGTGGGCATCATCGCTTATCCCATCTCCGAGAACAAAACGCTCATGGATTATCCCGATCAAATCGCATGGACGCGCATTCCCATCGAACCGCCGAAAGACAAGCAAGGCACGTTTGCTTTCACCCTCTCGCCGCGCAAAGGTGAGACGCTGCGCAAAGTACTCGCGACGCAAAGCGAGCAAGATTTCTTCGCGACCGGCAAGCGCACCAAAGGCGGGCGCGTCGTGGTGAAAGCGAAGGTCGATACCGAGATCGGGCCGAAGCCGGGCCGCACTGGTTTTGTGGAAGGCTGGATTCGCGGCACGAAATATCACGATCAGCAAATTGTGATCACCGCGCATTTGCAGGAAGAGAAAGGCTCGGCGAACGACGATGGCAGCGGCTGCGGCAACATTCTCGAACTCGCGCGCGCATTCAATAAGCTCATTGCTGAAGGTAAAATGAAACGACCGCTGCGCGACATTCGCTTTTGGTGGACCGACGAAATTTATTCCGAGTATCGTTACTTCCGCGATTTTCCGAATGAGCCGAAAAAGATGCTCGCGAACTTGCACCAAGACATGTCGGGCGCGAAGCAATCCATGGGCAATCGCGTGCAGCACCTCATCTTCGCGCCGCATTCGCGCACTTCGTATCTCGACGCGATGTTCGAGAGCCTCGGCACGTTTCTCATTCAAACCAACAATGCTTATCTCGCCGCAGGCCGGCAAGGCGGATTGCCGCATCCGTTCTCGCGGCCGCTCTATTCCAGCATGGGCACGCGCGACAATTATAACGCCGCCTTCGTGCCGTATTTCGATTCATCCGACCACATGTGTTTTGTTGAAGGCGCGATTGGCGTGCCTGCAGTTGCGCTCATCAATTGGCCGGATGATTACATTCACTCTTCGGATGATGATCTCGACAACATCGATCCCACGCAATTGCGGCGGAATAACTTTTTGATTGCCGCGATGGCGTACGTGCTCGCGTTCGCGGAAGATGACGACGTGCCCCTCTTCGCCACGGAAACTTTCGCGCAAAGCAATCGCCGCTTGGCGAAAGATTTGACTGTGGCGATGCAACTCATGAAGCCTGCGACGAACGGAAGCACGAACGAAGCGTGGAAGGATGCGAGCCTGCTCATCGAACAAGGTATTCTGCGCGAGCGCCGCGCCGTGCAATCGGCCCGCGTGTTCGCGAAGGACAATCGCAACGCGCAGCAATGGCTCGAAACTTTTGTAGCCAAGTTGAGTGATAAAGAAAAGGAGCTGCGCGCGGATTTGAATGCGTACTATGCGCTACAATACAACAGCGTACCGCAAACGATCAAACTTTCGCCCGAAGAGCTCGCCGCGAGCAAGAAAGTGCCGATGAACGCAATGCCGCTCGAAACTTACTTTAAGCAGCGCGGCGAAGTGCGCTTCAACAGCAAGCTGCACGGCCTCATGCGCGATGAAGTATATTACTTCGTCGACGGCAAGCGCAGCTATTACGACATCTACAAAGCCGTGCGCGCCGAAGCGCTCGCTGCCGGCTCGTGGTATTATGGCGAGGTGCGATTGGAAGACGTGGTAGGGCTGCTCGATGCGGCAGTGGAGAAGGGCGCATTGGTAGTGAACTGAGCGGATGATTGGATTGGTGGAGCGTTGGAGTGGTGTGGTTAGGGGAAATGTAATGATCCGGCGTTTCACCAAGCTTTCATCAGACTTGCTTCAACAACTTAAAAAAATCTTTCGCGGGAAATTCCAGCGGAATTGAGTTCGATGTTCATGTTGAATTTCTACAACTATTGGTTTTGTGGCGGCAGCAAAGGCTCAATCATTGCAAGTAGATCCGGCACGTCTGAATCAACAGTTTTCCAAACTTCGTTCATGTCGACCACATCGTAGGCATGAATTAATCTGTCGCGCATTCCAGCAATGAGAGTCCATGGAATTTCTGAGTACCGCGCACGAAATTCAGGCGAGAGCCGCTTTACCGCTTCGCCCATCACCATTAATTGATGCAGAATTGCGGACTGCGTTTTGAAGTCGCCCATAAAAGCCGCTTCGTCAACGCCTTGTTTGAATTCAATAATGAGTCGCGCGCATTGAGCGATGTCTATCAGCGTCGTGTCATCGCGATTCATAAACCACTTCCGCCGTGCTTAAAATCTCTTCGCGCCTAATCCAATTGCGGCTTTGCTCAACCGCGCGTTTGGTGATAAGATCGATTTTGCGGCCGAGGAGTTGCGCCAATTCTTGCTCCATGCGCGCATGTTCAAGCAAC
>JABWAN010000838.1 GCA_013361015.1 Candidatus Zhuqueibacterota bacterium
CTCGTCAAAGATCTGGATCAAGCCAAACGTTTTGCTTACGTGTTGCTGCGGCCGCAATGGAAATCGTGGCTCGTGAAAGGCGGTTATGCGCTGACGATTTTCGGCGGGCTGCTCACGCTTTGGGCAGTGAGTAAAATTCTCGCATGGCCCAATCTCGAATTGCTCGCCCTGTGGGGCGGCGCAATCTTCGCGATCATCACCGCGGTTTACACGGCTTTCCTCTTCGCACAAGCCAAAGGCCGCGACTTTTGGCAAAGCCCGACTTTGCCACTGCACATGCTCGTGCATGCCTTCATGGCCGGTGCCGCGAGCCTCGGCCTGTGCGCGCTCTTTTTAGAATTGCCGGAGCAATGGCACTCGTATTTGCAAACCACGCTCTATGTCAGCATTGTGCTCAATCTGCTCGTGCTCACCGCGGAACTCATGACGCCGCACCCGACTGCCGACGCGAAAGCCACATTGCACATGATCATCTCCGGCCGCTTCGCAAAAACGTTCTGGCTTGGCGCAATGTTTTGCGGCAATGCGCTGCCGCTCATCTTAATCGGCTTCGGCGGCCCAGTGCTCTTCGCCCTCGCCGGCGGCCTCGTGTTGCTCGGCATCTATCTCACCGAGCACATTTGGGTGCGCGCGCCGCAGTTGATTCCGTTGAGTTGAGGCCGTTGAGATTTACGAAAACAAAATTGGTTTCCTCGTTCGGTGATTTCTTCTTATCTTCGGCCATCATGAAATTTAGCGAACTTGTGCCTCTCTTGGAAAAGAATGGATTCAAGATAGTAAAGGAGAAAGGCTCCATTCGTTATTACGCCAAGCCCGGTCATCCCACACTTATCCGTGTCGATTATCACGGCTCGAAAGAAGTGCCGACCGGAACGTGCAACGCCATTCTCAAAGCGGCAGGACTTAAATGAAAAGGAGTAATGAGATATGCTCGACTTGAAATACTCCCTCGTTATCGAAGCCACTAAAGACCCGACGTTCTTCGGCTTTTATTCTCCCGAGTTGGAAGGTTTTACTGGTATCGGTCATTCTATTGAGAACTGTTTATATCAGGCGAAATGGGCCATGGCCGAGCACGTGGCTCTTTTGAAAGAAAAACGCCTGCCCGTTCCCAAGCCTAATCCACGCCCTATCATCCTCGTGCAAAATGAAGCTCGCAAACGACGCCGGCGAAAAGCACGCGTTGAGCTTGTTTGATGAAGCCCGCGAAAAGCTTGGAATTTGATTCGCCTCGAAAAATCGTTAGTGAATATCATACCATGGGGAGAAAACCATGACCACATCCGAATACGCCGATAAAATCGACGACATGATCAAGACGCGACCGCCAAAGATCAACCCCGATAAGCTGCTCTACGAAATCTACGTGAGATGGAAAGTGGCGCAGGGATTACGAGCGGTCGAGGAGGGCAGAGTTTATTCGCACGAACAAGTCAGGGAGGACATGTGGAGAATCATCGCTTCCAAATCGTCTGCTCACTGCATTTTTGCTCAAAAAGGAGTTGAACCATGATCGATACAACACCCTCCACGAACATCTCGGTCAATCCTTTCGACCTCGAAAGCCTCATCCGCCGCGTCGTGCGAGAAGAGGTCATGCACCTTTTGCGCAAACCCAATCGCGCGGTTGTTGAGTATTGGGAGCACGAGGGACCTGATGATCCCGCAGGTGATCAGCAACTGCTCAACGACGCTCTTGCCTTGCTCCAGAAGTACGAAACCAACCGAGAAGGTTGGAAAACCTTGGAAGAGTTTGAAGCCGAGTTGGCGGAGGCCGAGGTGAAAGATGAGCTACCATGTTGAAGTCTCGCCGGAAGCGCAAAGGGAGTTAAAGCTTTGTCCGGATATGTTCGTGCTCAGACTCTGCAAATTCTCCGCGAGCTGCAAACCGATCCGCGCCCGCCCCGCTCAAAAGAGTTGCGCGGCAAGCCCGATATCTAGCGCATTTGGTTGGCGAAAACATGGCGGATCGTGTACACGATTGATGAAAGCGCAAAGCACGTTTGGGTGCTGCGCGTGCGCAAAAAAGAAGACGTCGATTATGAAAGCCTATAATCATCAATTCTAGAAATTCACATTCATATCTTTAAAACAACCCGAAAGAGGTCTCTATGAATCCAACCACGCTCCAATATGTCTCCGACGAGAACAGCTCGCCCACCGCGGTGATCGTCCCGCTTGAATTGTGGCGAGAGCTCGAGTCCACAAAAGAGACGGCATACTTGCTCAAAAGTAAAAACATGAAACAAAGGCTGCTCGCTGCAAGGAAACGTAAAAACGGAATTTCATTTGATGAAGCCCGCGAGAAACTTGGAATTTGATCATTATTGAATGAATGGGCTTCCCATGCCTAAGAAAGTTTTCATCAGCTACAGCCACAAGCAAGGCGAGTGGGTGTGGAAAAATTTGGTGCCGTGCCTGCGCGCTGGCGGCGCGGAGGTGCGCATCGACATTGAGCGCTTTTGCGCGGGCAAAGACGTGACTGCACAAATGGATGCCGAGCAGGATGCCTCCGACCTCAGCGTGCTCGTGCTCTCCCGTGAGTATCTTGCGAGCCCCATGTGCCAGCACGAAATGCAGCGCGCGATTGCCTGCAATAAATTCGTTGGCGTTGTGCGCGCGGATTGCGCAGTGCCCGATGAAATAAAGAAAACACTGTATGTTGATTTGCGCGACGACAAGGCTGCGGATAAATGGGATTTGCTCATGCGCGAATGCGAGGCCGACTTGGGCGCAACCGTGCCGAATTGGTTGCATGCTCGTGACGAGGTTGTGCGCTATTTGCAAAGAGGTGATTCCGTTAATTTGTTAGTGACACATAAACCCAAGTGGCGCGAGTTAATCATTCATTTACAGAAAGATCATTTCTCAGACTTTGGCATGGTCGATTTACAAAGCCCTGCCACCACGTCGCGCCGCGGTTTGGTTGCCGAGATGCTTAAGGTTTGCGGTTCAACTTTACCTGTGCCACCGGAACCGGAAGATTTAGTCACTTTAGGACAAGTCTTTGAAAAACGTCCTACACCAGTTCGGATCGCTCTCATCGACTTTGATATGGTGGCGCATCGAAAGCAATATGAAGTTGATTTGTTCGCTTCGTTACGTTTTCTCATTATGACTAATCGCAAGCTCATCTTGCTCATTCAATCCCGTATTCCATTTATAAAATTATTGCCTACTAATCATCCGCTTTCCTCAATCACCGATTTAAAAACCGTTGAACTGCACGGACGGCCATCACACCCACACCGCCTTAAAAAATTGGCCTGCGTTGGCGCGACCATAAATCCGCGCTGTGG
>JABWAN010000839.1 GCA_013361015.1 Candidatus Zhuqueibacterota bacterium
CTCCTAAGTATGCGCCTCAAAAGTTTTTTTATGTTTTGTCGCTGCGCCACCAAGGGTTCATCTCTGCTTGTTTACCTGACTTTTATCTCTGCGGGCTAGGTGACTTCAAAGCGAAGGAGAAAACGTGAAAAACAAAAACGGCCCGGCCATATGTCTTTGCGCTGCAGCTTTGCTCGCACTGCTCAGTTGCCGCACTGAACAAAAATCTCAAATCGAGGCAAAGCAAATGAGCACGAAAACCTTTTGGTTGAATGGCCCGGCCGGCCGTCTTTTTGTTGATCAAGGCGGAAACCACGGCATGCCGGTCGTGATCGTCCATTCTCTAGCCGGCAACACCACGCAATGGACGCCGCAGCTCGCACATTTACGAAAGACTCGTTCTGCGATTGCCTTTGACCTGCGCGGACACGGGCAATCCGATCCCGCGCCGAATGGAGATTATTCTCTCACCGCAGTGGCAAGCGATCTCGCTGCGCTCGTCGACTCACTCGGCCTGCAAAAATTCATACTCCTCGGCCACAGCTACGGCGGCGGCGTGATTGCAACCTATGCGGGCATGCACCCCGAAAGAGTTGCCGCACTGCTGTTCGTCGATGCCATCGGCGACTCGCGCAACGCCCCACGCGATCAGATCGATCCGTTTCTCGCTGCGCTGCGCTCGGAGGCTTATGCACAAATCGTCGAGGGGCATTGGCATAGGATATTGCAATACGCCGACAGCACGGTGACGAACGCCGTGCTCGCGAGTTTGCGTCGCACGCCGCAAGCCGCAGTGGTCAGCGCGCTCGAGGCCGTTTTCAAATACGATCCGGCCACGACATTGCAAAACTATCGCGGCCCCATGCACGCCATTATCTCCGGCCTGCCCGATGATCCTTCGGCGCTGCACCATCACCTCGCGCGGATGACACACGTGGCGATGCCGAACACGAGCCATTGGTTGCAAATGGATCAACCCGAGCAATTCAACAAACACGTGGATGAGTTCTTATATCGCGTGGATGGGAAGGAATGAATTCAAACCATAAGTTCGTGACGCACTGTAAAATTCTACTACTCATAGAGCACCCTCCCAACAATTCCCCCATTAAGGGGGACCCAAGGGGTGTTGCTCGCCGGCATTTGAAGAACACCTCCCTCAAGGGGGGAATCGGAAATGGGTGTTTGGGTTTGCTCCTTCTCGTTCTCTTCACAAGCTGCGTGTTGAAGCCGAGCAATCCTTTGACCGAGCCGGAGAAATTTGCGGAAATCTATACGGCGCTGCAAATCGCAGCAGCGCAAGATAGCATGGCCGTCACGCGCATCGACTCGATTTTGCAGCAACGCGGTTTTTCACGATTGGAGTTTGACGAGGCCGTGGCCTACTACAATGCACACGCGGAAGCATGGGCAAAAGTCTTGCACCATGCCGTGGCCCGGCTCGATTCAACGGCGAGACAGGCTGCGCAGCGTGATTCCATCGCCGCAGCGGCACAGTTGCGCGAGAAAGCAAAACCGCACGCCCCCAAAAGAGAACTCCCACGACAGTGAAAAAAAAACGCCGTGGGAGTAGTATCTTGCCAGAGAATTTTTTCTGCGCGGATTTATTGCATGTCTTTCAACCGCGCCTTGGCCAATTCCGCCTCGTTGGTATTGGGATATTGCTTCACCAGCTTCTCCAATAAAGCCCGCGCTTCCGTGCGTTTGGATAATGAGAGCAGGGCATACGCACGTTTCAGCATCGAAGCCGGCACCTTGTCGCCCGCCGGATACTTCTCCGCCACCTCCGCAAACTCCATCGCCGCGCGCACATACTCCCGCTGCGAATAATAGCTCTCGCCGATCCAGTATTGCGCATTGTCTGCCAGTGCGCTTTCGGGATAGCGCCGCAAAAACTCCGCAAAGCCTTGCCGGGCGAGATCGAATTTCCCCTGCGTCAAATCTTGATATGAGGCATCGTAGAGCTTGCCCATATCTGCGAGCGCGTTGCGGTCGATCGCCGGCTCGTTGTCTGCCGGCGCGGCGTCCGGAGGCTCCTTTGCAGTGGCATTCACATTCGCGGGCGGCGGCGTGCTCTTTTCCGAAGCCACACGCAGCTTGCTCGGCAAATTGGCAACGCGGTTGTTGAGATCATCCAACCGATCGTCCATAATCTGGAATTGCCGCTGGAATTGCTCAAGGCGCACGTCGAGATCAGCCGAGACTTTCAGCGACTGCTCTTTAGACTGCTGGGCTTGCTGCTCGGCGCGCGCGACAAGGCTGCGTAGCCTGCCCATCTCCGTACGCAAAGAGTCAACTTGATAACGCAGGCTGGAATTGTCGCTCTCGATTTGTCTGACTTGTTTCGGTGGAATGCAACCGGCTACGAGCAAACCGAGGCTTAGCAATAAGAGAAAGAGGATCGAGCGCATAGATACTCCTTGCCGGCCTTGTGAGTACTTCCGAGCTTCACAAGGCTGAAAGTTCAATTCGAAATCCGAAACTCCGCGCGGCGATTCTTCGCCCATGCCGATTCGTTTTGCCGTGAATCAACGGGGCGCTCTTTGCCGAAGCTGATCGTCGAAAGGCGCGAGCGCTCCACGCCGAGCGAAATGAGATAATTAGCCACCGCCTTGGCGCGTTTATCACCCAAAGCCAAGTTGTATTCGATGGTACCGCGTTCGTCGCAATGCCCTTCGATCTGCACGCTCACTTCGGGACGATTGCGCAGCACGCTCGCATGGTTGGCGAGAATGTCGCGTGCGGTTGCGGTCAAGTCAAACTTATCGTAATCAAAATTGATGTTTTCCAAAACCACCGGCTCCAACGGCGGCCGCGTTTCTTCGCGACGAATTTCCGGCTCCGGCGAACGTTCCGGTTGCGCCTGTGGCTCCGGCCTTTCAATCACCGGCTCCTCGGCTTCCGGCTGCTGCACGACTTTTTTTGAGCTTGGGCATCCGGCGAGCAGCAGCCACGTGCTCAGCAATGCCAAAAAGGAAATCGTTTTCGTACGAGAGGGGCGCAAAGATTTCAACATGTGAACCTCCTATTGAATGTTAATGGTGCGGCGCACTTTTAAAGTGCGCGCACATGAGATCAACCCGGATCCATCGTGCGATCAAAGTGAATCCAAATAATGCGCGCACAGCGGCTGACGCTTGGCAGCAACGGCAAATACAACGCCAGCGCCGGAAGAATGGCTTTGTAAGCCGGCCATTGCGGGAAGACGATATAAGATAAGAACGCAATCAACGCCGCGAGAAGGCTCAAGCCCAAGACGTAACCCACGCCCATCGCGCCTAAAAAGTAGCCTTGCTCACGTTCGTACTTCAAGCCGCA
>JABWAN010000840.1 GCA_013361015.1 Candidatus Zhuqueibacterota bacterium
TCGAAGACGAGAGCATGGATTTGATCTACGCCGTTATTGTGGTGCGGTTCATCGAGCGCAAAGCGGAGTTTCTCGAGGAAATTGCCCGTGTGCTGCGTCCCGGCGGCATCGCGTTGTTGCACCTCGGCGAATCCAATTGGGAATATCCGTACGGCCGCATTTGCGACGACAAACTGCTTACGCCGCATACGAGCCGTATCGTGTTGCGCTACGAAAACGAGTTGATTCCCTTGCCCGCGTATTTGAAGTTTTTCGAGCAAGACGCGTTTCGTTTCCGCTTTATTGGGAAGCCACGCTGTGTGTTGCGCGTGAAGAAAATGCGCTCCGCACGTTTGCATTTGCAGCTTGCTTTCGATCCGCAATTAACGGTGGAGATGCACGCATTGCCGTTTCGACATGGTTTGGGGAATGCGCGCGGCGGCTCGCGCAGCGTGTACCACGTCGCACCGGAGATTTATCACGCGTTGTTTGAAAAGGGAATATTGTCGCAAGAAAATTTGGAAGCATCATAAACTATGAACCTCAAAACCTGCCTTGTTACTGGCCAGTATCCGCCGCAAGTGGGCGGTGTCGGCCATTCCGCGCACCGCGTCGCGAATTTGCTCGCGAGCCGCGGTTTGCAAGTTCACGTGGTTGCGTTGCAGAAGCACGTGGCGCCGCTGCCGTTTGATGAAAGCTATACCAGCACCCAAGAAGGCAAGGTGCTCGTACATCGCGTGAAGGTGTATCATCCCGCGCCCGGCGCCGAAGCCGCGGCATCCGATGCCGCGCCTTCCGAAGCAGAAATTCTCACGCGCTACAATCGCGAGATGTTTCAGGCCCTAGAGCACTTTCATTTGCGTTATGGTTACGACGTGTTGCACGCGTTCTTTCTTTATCCCGCGGGGTTCATTGCCGGGTTGGTGGGCAGAATGCACGGCGCGCAAGTGATCGCTTCCATTCGCGGCAACGACGTGGGCAAATATGCTTTTGATCCGCTGCGTTTGCCGTTCGTGCGCTTGTCATTGGAGAACGCGGACTACGTGACCTCGGTGGCGACCAGCTTGACGGAGTTGGCCGATCGTGCGATGGTTCCGATTGGGCATAAAGCCAAAACGATTCTCAACTCGGTCGATCTTGCGAGGCTGCGGCCGCAGAACAAACCGGACTTGCCGCTCAAAGGAAAAGTCATCGGCTCCGCCGGACTCTTTCGCTATAAAAAGGGCTTGGTCTATCTTTTCAAAGCGCTGGCGCAATTGCAAGAGCAGCACGATTTCACCATTCTGTTGGCGGGAGATTTTTTCAAAGAAGAAGACCGCGAGCCCCATATGCAATGGCTGCGTGAATACGGTTTGATGGACCGTACGATCGTTACCGGCAAGATCGCGCCCCAACGCATGGCAGATTATCTTCAACTCTTCGATGTTTTGGTGTTCCCCTCCCTGTTCTCGGAAGGCTGCCCGCTCTCCATGCTCGAAGCCATGGCGCTGAAGAAAGTCATCATCGGCAGCCGTGCGGGCGCAATTCCGGAAGTCATTCGTGATCATGAAAACGGGCTGCTCGTTCGCGCAGGCTCTTCCGAAGATATTGCGCGCGCGCTCGGAGAGGTGCTGAGTGAGGCAGCCCTGTTTGCGCGTTTGGGAAACGGCGCGGCACAGACTGCCGCGGAGATGACGCCGGAGCGCGAGTTCCGCGAATGGATGGCAGTGTACGAAACCGTGGGTGCCAGGCCGCATGTTCATCGAGAGCGGTAAACCGAATGCGCGGCTTGCGCTCGCGCAGAATACGGACTGGCTGGCCGCTCAGCTTGCGCGCACTTTGTGGCGCGATGAAGAAACGCCGGCGACGATCAACGCCATCGCAGTCACGCAGGTGCGCGAAACCAAAAAAGGCGTGACCTTACTCTATGAAGTGGCCTTGCACGGCGCACCGCAAATGTACGTCGGTCATTTGGTGCCGCCGGAGCGCTTCGCGGAGGAACATGCTTCCGTACTCAAAAAAGCGAAGATTCCACCGGCACATGGCCGCACGGTCATTGTCGTGCCGGAAGTGGATCTTATTCTCTCCGCTTTTCCGAACGATCGCAAGCTCAAGCTGATTTCGGAAGATTATTTGCGCGCATGGCTCGTTCAGCATTTGCACGAAGTCGCGGAGGAGGCGCCGCGCGCGCGCAACTGGCAAGTACATGCTCTCGCTATCGAAGTCTTGCGCTATGTGCCGGAGCGCAGATTCACCGCGCGCTGCCGCGTTCGGCTCCATGACGAAGGCGGCATTGAACATGAAATTTCTTTCATTGCCAAGCAGTTGACGGATGCACCCAAAGCGCGACGATTGTTCAACCATCTGCGCAGTCTGCAAAGAGCTTGGCGTAATGATTCCACCCTCAAGCGAGGAAGTGAAGACGCGCAGCCTCACAGCCGGCCTTCGCTGCGTTTGCCGCGCGCTTACGCTTGGGAGGAAGGGCAGGCCGTGGTTTTCATCGAAGATTTGCCCGGCCAGAATCTCAAACAAATCTTGTTTGAAATCGATCATGACGCAATGCTCTTCAACGTGGGCGCATTGCTGGCAGATTTTCACCGCATGCAAAAGCGCGTGCGCAAGCGCGTGACCATCAAAAACGAGCTCAAGGAAAATCGCAAAGCCAGGAGCATTATCGGCAAGGCGTTCCCGCACATGCGGCCGCTCGTGCGAAACATTTTGACGCAACTGAGCGACCTCGCCGGGCAAGTACCGGCCACACCGGAAATTCTGCTGCATGGCACGTATCGTTTGAATCATATCTTCTTGCGCGAGGAGGAATTGATTCTGCTGGATCTCGACAGCCTGCGTCTAGGGCCGCCGGCATATGACCTGGCAAACTTCCTCGCTTCTCTGTATTATTTGGAAGCGCAAGAGCGCATCGCCGCGGCTTTGCGGCAGAATCTTGCGCGGCGTTTTTTAGAAGGCTATTTTTCACGGTGCACATGGACGGTTTCGCCGCTGGCGGTATTGTGGTTCTGCGCCAGCCTCTTGTTGAACAAACAGACGAGCAAATACGTCACGCATTTGCATGATGACCGCGAAGAAAAGGCGCGCCGAATGCTCAGTCTGGCTGACGCCACATTACAACTGTGCCGCAACTTGCCGGAGGACGTATCGGGCGCGACATTGTGGAAAATTTTGCCGTGAGCTGTGTGGAAATTTTTGATATTCCCCGCAAGCTTGTCATCTTGTAGATGGACATGCCCAACCTCAAAAATATATGGTCGCGACTGCGCCGGATTTTCTCCGACGCCGTGGGCGCGAGAACGCTGAAACTTGCGCGCAGTGAAG
>JABWAN010000841.1 GCA_013361015.1 Candidatus Zhuqueibacterota bacterium
GGCGAAGCGATTGACAACGAAAGCGGTATTGCAAAAATTGAAATCGTTGAACTCAACAATCGTGTTGTGAACATTCCAGTGTTCAACATCGGCGATACGCGCGTCACTTTCAGCAGCGACAAGATTGATCCCAATCTGCGTTCGAGCTTTACGCTCAGGATCACCAACCGCGCCGGCTGCGAAGTTCTGGCCGATCCGGTTTATGTCCGGCTCGATCCCAGCGCCGGACAGCGTGAATTCTCCTTCAATATGCTGCATACGGATCGTTTTCTCTACGTGAACAATAACGGCTTGCCCAAGATTCACGTTTCGATCAACAACCGTGCGTTGAATTTGGTGGCGAATGAAGAAGGTGAGGGCCGCAGCGGCAACACGTATTTCATGTTGAAGGAAGGCCAAAAGCTTATCGACATCGCGAGCTATTTGCACGAAGGCGAGAATCAAGTTTTCGTGAAGTGCGACGCCACTGCCACCGGCACCGCAGATTTACTCTTTGCCGACGTGCAGCTCGGCGAGATCGACGATTCGATCATTCTACCCACGGCGTTTGCGCTGAATCAGAATTATCCGAATCCCTTCAATCCCGAAACGCGCATCGCGTTCGATATTCCCGTGAACTGGAGCGCGCCGGTGACGCTGCGTATTTACAACATGCAGGGTCAGCTAATCCAAACTCTCGTTGATGGTGTGATGCCGCCCGGTCGCCACGAAGTTGTGTGGAACGGTCGCGACGCAAGCGGCCAGCCCGTAGCGACCGGCATGTATTTCTATCAAATTCTTTCCGGTGAGGTGAAGGCCGTGAAGAAGATGATGATGACGAAATAAGGTCATGCGTTGTGCGACGCAGCTTAGAAATGCGTCGCACTTTTTGATGCACTGAAAATCCCTCGGCTTCTCCCCGGCCGGGGGATTTTTATTTGCAACAAAGCGCTTTCTTTCCCGCGGGCAGCGCATTATATTTCTGCCCACTATGCCGACCCTGCAATACACCTCTGTGATGAAAAAGCGTTTGAGCCAGCGCGCCGTGCTCATGCTGCAAGCGTCGTTGCGGCACTTTCCGGAGTTGCGCGACAAGACGATTACCGTGGGCTATACCCGCGCGCATCTCGGTTCTGCCATTCGCGAGCAGCTCATCATTCGGCTGCGCGTGCGCAAGCTGTGCTACAACACCATCGGGCATGAATTGACGCACCTCGTGCAAGGCGCGGGCGGCATACCCGAAGGCGAGAAGCAATGTGATATTTGGACACTCGCACGCAGCCCACTCTTTTGCGATGACGCGCCGACCTACCTCAAACTTCCTTCCCAGCTCCGCACAAACTGGCCACAGTATGCGATACTCGTCCGCGAGCTTTGTATGCAGGCCATCGAGCTCCGTAAAATCCGCCGCAACTACATTCAATGGCTCGAACGTGAGTTAAGCAGGCTTGGCAAAGAGCAGCCGCAACGCATGGGGCAAATGAGTTTCGCATTTTGATGCTCGAACTCCACTGACAGCAAAAGCAAGCCCAGTGAAGGCAGAGCTATCCTCGCGCTGTCCTCGTGGAAGGAACTTCCCGGGAGCTTGCGACACATTCTTGCGCATGAATCTTTTGGGGCATCAGGGAAGATTTTTACATAGCGACATTGAGGCGGGAGCGGCGACAATGAACCTTCGTGCGAGCAATCCTTCGCCGCAGGTTTTGTAAGAATCCTCCTTTCCCTTCGACTAATCATTGTTAAATATTTTGTTTTTCCTCTGATAAAAACTGGAGAGGGCAAATGCCTCGGACTAAAATCGTCATACTTGGCGGCGGCTTTGGCGGATTGTACACTGCTTTGGAGTTGGAAAAGACGCTTGCACGTGACCCCGATATCGAGATCACGCTCGTCAATCACGAAAATTTTTTCTTGTTCACGCCCATGTTGCACGAGGTTGCGGCCAGCGATCTTGATATGACCCACATTGTCAATCCCATTCGCAAACTGCTCAAGCGCGTGCGCTTCTTTGCCGGCGACGTGGAGTCGATCGATTTGGACAATAAGCGCGTGCGTGTTTTTCACGGCGAGGACGAGCACCATCACGAGCTGGAGTACGATCATCTCGTGCTCGCGCTCGGCGCGATCACCAACTTCTTCAAACTGCCCGGCTTGGAAGAGCGCGCACTGACGATGAAGTCACTCGGAGATGCGATCGAGCTGCGCAATCGCATGATTGCATTGCTGGAAGAGTCTGATTTCGAATGCGCCCAGGACCTGCGCCGGCGCCTACTCACGTTTGTCGTGGCCGGCGGCGGATTTGCCGGCGTGGAAACCGTTGCGGCGATGAACGATTTTCTCCGTGAAGCGTGCGATTTCTATCCGCACCTCCACGCCGAGCAAATTCGTGTAGTGCTTGTGCATCCGGGCGCAGTGATTTTGCCGGAGCTGGGCGAGAAGCTCGGGGCGTATGCACAGAAGAAATTGGCGGAGCGCAACGTCGAGATGCGCGTCAATACGAGAGTCGCGGGCGTGACGGAAGAAGGGGTGAGGTTGAGCCACGGCGAAATGATTCCAACGAGCACGATTGTGTGGACCGCCGGCACTTCTCCGCATCCGTTGCTCGACACTCTGGCCTGCGAAAAAGAAAAGGGCCGGATCGTGGTCGATGCGACGCTGGCTGTGCCGAACCATGCGGGCGTGTGGGCGCTTGGCGATTGCGCAGTGATTCCCGATCCGAAAACCGGCAAGGCTTATCCTCCTACTGCGCAACACGCCATTCGCGAAGGCCGCGTGCTTGCACAGAATTTGAAAGCCGCCATTCGCGGCGGGAAGAGGAAGCCATTTGAGTTCAAAACGATAGGCTTGTTGGCGTCGATTGGGAGGCGAACGGGAGTCGCACAAATTTTAGGACGCAATTTTTCCGGCTTTATGGCCTGGTGGCTTTGGCGCACGATTTATTTGAGCAAGCTGCCGCGTTTCGAAAAGAAGGTGCGCGTGGCCGTAGATTGGACGCTCGATTTGCTCTTCTCAAAAGATTTGGTGCAATTCAAAACGCACCGCGCGCCCACAGTTTCGCATACGTTGCACGGTAAGCCGGAGCCGTTGATGGTGGATATGAAGGGAGCGCCGCGAGCGAAGCAGGAAGAGATGATGATGAGTGTTTAAGAGTGAGGCGCGGTTCTCGCTTTGAGCTCATGCAAGAAAAGTCACTCGTTCGAAACGGATGATGAATCTGTGCTCTCGGGACAATGCCCCACGAAGGCGCATAGAATAATTTCTAACCGTCATTCTTTTTGAAAATCAGGGTTTGGCAATGGGATGATTAGCTC
>JABWAN010000842.1 GCA_013361015.1 Candidatus Zhuqueibacterota bacterium
GGCCTTGCAATAGAATTCTGATAACCGCTCAGCCACGGCCTGGCCGTGGCTTTGGTTTTTCAAACTACAGCGCGAATAAATGCTCCGGCCTGGCCGGAGCAAATCAAACCGGGCGAAAAAAACGCCGCCTGCGAAAAAAACCTTCCCATTCGCGTCTCTTCACTCGTCCTTTTCATAATTTCCGCTTGAAGCGCAGAGCGCCGCGTGTTATATTTTTGCCGCGTTCGCAATACTTCTTTGGTTTGAACTGCATCGATCACCTTGAGCGAGTTTCGTGGCTAAGAAAATTTCCCTCGTCGGCAAGAAGCTGGGCGGCGGCCGATACGAGCTTTTAGAATTGTTCGGCAAAGGCTCTTTTGCTGAAGTTTATCGCGCACGCCAAATTACTTTGCAGCGCGACGTCGCAGTAAAAATTTTGAGTGAAAGCGCCTCGGAAGACACGGATTTGGTGAAGCGTTTCCATCGCGAAGCCGAAGCCATCGCGCGCTTGGATCATCCCCACATTGTCAAAATCTTCGATCATGGCTTTGAAGACGGCATTCATTACTATGTGATGAATCTGCTCCCGCGCACGCTGCGCGCATTGTTGAAGCCGCGCCGTCCCCTCCCTCTTGAAATCATACTGCAACTCGCGCGTCAGATCGCCAGCGCGCTCAACTATGCGCAAAGCACCATCAAAAATTTCGTGCATCGTGACATCAAGCCGGAGAATGTGATGCTCGACCCGAGCCACAACGCTATTCTCTCGGATTTTGGCTTGGTGCGCGGCGATCAAATGGCACGCTTGACGATCGGCAATTTGGTGATGGGCACACCGATCTACATGTCGCCCGAACAAATTCGCGGCCTTGCGCTCGATCAACGTTCCGATCTCTATTCGCTCGGCGTGCTGCTTTATGAATGCGCCACCGGCTCTCCGCCGTTTCTCGGCGAGATCATGTCGATCTGCCATCATCATGTGAATGATCCGCCGCCGCCACCCAAGCTCATGAATCCTGAATTGCCGGGCGGAGTCGAAGCGCTCATATTGTGTTTGCTGGAAAAAGCGCCGGACCGTCGTTTTCAATCTGCCGCGGAATTGCTTGCGGCGCTCGACGCGTTGCCGCTGGAATTGCGCCAGCCCAAAACCAGCATCTATTCACAGCCGACCATTCCCGTTACGCACGCAGGGCAATCGGAATCACCCGGCTGGAAACTTCCCAGGCTGACTCCGACGCCGTTTCCTGCGCAGCCGAAAATTGAAAAGACGGCCGCGCCGGTTGCATCGCACCGAACGATGTGGCCGGTGTATGCGTTCGTCGCCGTCAGCGCTAGCGCATTCATCATTGCTTTATTTTCTTATCTCAAAAAAGACGAGCCTGTTTCCAAACCCGCTGCCACGCACATTCCGAGAGCAACCGCGGAAACCACAAAAGTCAAGCCGAGCACTCCGGCGCCTGCCTTCGCCAAATTGCAAGTGACGAGTCGACCTCCCGGCGCGACGATTTTGCTCAACAACATTACGCGTAAAGAGAAAACGCCGGCGTTGCTCGATAGCCTGCCGCCCGGCCAATATCAAGTACACTTGTCTTTGCCGAATCATCATAAACACCTCGAGACCGTGACCGTCGAAGCCGGTCGCACGCAAACCCTGGAAGGTCTGCTCGCGCCGATTCCCGCAGCGCCCATTGTCGAGCGCGGAGCTTTGAAGGTCGCGTTCACGATCATCTCCGATCCGCCGAGTGAAATCTTTTTGAACGGCGAAAATTATGGCAAGCCGGTGAACGGCGTCATGCGCGCTGCACTCAATCCCGGAACGTACAAAGTGCAATTCCGGTTGCCGCCGCATGCGCCGGTGACGCGCGAGATCGTGGTTTCGAATGACGGCGAAAACACGTTCGAATTTAAATGGTTCGGCAAAGTGCGCGTGCAGGCGTTCAATGAAAACGGCGATCCGGAGTTCGGCGCGGTGTATTTCGCCGCCGCACAGGATACGATCAATACCGAGCAGTTATCCGACGGCACGACGTGGGACGCGCCCGCGGGCGAGTACGAAGTCATTGTCAAAAGAATCGGCTTCGAAATGCGCGACGCACCGCCGAAGATCACCGTGCGCGGCGGCGAGATGACGAGAGTGCCGCCGATTTATTTGCGGAGGAGAATACAATAAACTTTTTGCCCACGAAACACGCTAAATAAGCGAAAGGGAGAATCCATGAAAAAGCCTTTGTACCCGGAAGAAAGCTAGCCATAATGGGTGCGTGTTTCAATGTGTACAAAGACAAGGGCTGCGGCTTCACCGAGCCAATTTATCAGGAATGCATGGAGATTGAGTTGGAGTATCAGGCTATTCCGTTTCATGCGCAAAAAATAATGAAGCTGACTTATCGAGGGAAGGAACTCAAGCATACGTTCAAGCCGGATTTCATCTGCTATGATAAAATCGTTGTTGAGCTGAAAGCCGTTTCTCAACTCATCGACGAACATCGCGCACAGGTTCTCAACTATCTCAACGCAACCGGTTTACAATTGGGGCTGCTTGTCAATTTCGGCCATTATCCCAAAGTAGAATATGAGCGCATCATATTGACCGACGATTACAAATGATTTTTTCGCGTCTTTAGCGTGTTTCGTGGGCAGAATAGTGGCACTCACTTTGCTTTTTACGCCATTGCAACGTGCGTTAAGAAACTCTTTTTTATTGATTACAAAGACGTTACTCCTTTGCCGGACAAAGCCGGAATTTGTCTCACAAAGGAGCATTTGCCTCTTCGCAGTACAAAACAAGGAGCATGACGATGAAACGGAGTTCATTGGTTCAAGCTTGCCGATCCGCGCTTGTCGCGTTTGCACTCTTCGCCCTCCCCGTGCTGGCCACTGATAATCTCGAACTTGAAAAAGCCAAAGCCTGGTTTCGTGAAGGCAATATCGACGAAGCCATCGTGCTGTTGGAGCGTATGATTACGACCTCGACGCTGTCGAGCCAGGATCGTGTGGAGGCGCTCGAAGTTTTGGCCTATTGCAACGTCGCCAAGCAACGCGAGCCGAACGTGCAATCCAGTTTCGCGCAGATTCTCACCATCAACTCGAACTATGAGCCGCGCGACAGTTATTTGAGCCACCCGGCCGTGATGCGCGCGTGGATGAACGCCCGCAAACAAGTGCTCGGCAACGTCGTGTTCACGCCTCCTTCCGGCATCAAAACCATCGCCATTTTGGATTTCGACAACAACGCGATTGATGACGCGGACAAGCTCGCCAATCTTGGCAAAGGCTTCGCAGATATTCTGATCACCGATCTCACCGCGCTC
>JABWAN010000843.1 GCA_013361015.1 Candidatus Zhuqueibacterota bacterium
ATGTGAGTGTGATCGAAAAGCTTGTCGCCGAAATCCTTGAGCTTGAGCGCGGTATCGTGCAGCGTGTCTTCGTCCGGATCGAGCGACCAAATGAAGTCGCTCATGTCTTTGTGCAAGCTCGCCGCGGCTTTCATGATGCGTTCGAGATATTCTTCGACCTCGGCATAGCGGCCTCTCAGTTTGCTTTGCAGCACGCCGCAAAACAGCGCGATCTTCGTGAGCTTGTGGCCGGACTCGTCGTGAAAATCCGCGGCGATCTTTTTGCGCACGCGCTCGCGCTCCTCCTCGCGCGCTTGCTCAACGGCGCGAAACCGCTTGAAGCGCTCTTCATGCTTTACCTTTTCAATCTCCGCAACGCGCTCGCGTTCGCGCTTCACCCGCGCGCGATGCAGCGCCAGAAGCAGAGCTGCAACTGCTGCGAGCATCAAGCCATAAAACCACCACGTGCGCCAAAACGGCGGCGTTATAATGATTGGCAGACGCGCCCCTTCTTCATTCCAAACGCCGTCGTGATTCGCAGCCTTCACACGAAAAACATAATGCCCCGGCTGTAAATCCGTGTAGCTCGCGAAGTCGCTCGTGCCCGCAGCAATCCATTCCTCCTCCAAACCCTCGAGACGATACGCATACTCGTTCTTTTCTGGATGCGAATAACTCAGCGCCGCAAACTCGAAGCGGAGAAAATTTTCTCTGTGGCGCAATCGTAACGCGTTCGAAGCGGCAAATGCACGCGGCTGGTCGAAGATCTGGACTGCGGTGATGACGACGGGCGGCACAAACGTATCGCGCCGCAAATCTTCAGGGTGAAAATAATCGCAGCCATTCATGCTACCGAAGTACATTGCACTTTCTAAAGTTTTGAAGCAAGCGCCGGCATTAAACATATTGCTCTGCAATCCGTCATTGACATCGAAATTTTTGAACGTTTCACTTTGGGGGTCGAAACCCGAAAGGCCTTTGAGCGTGCTTAGCCACAAACGTCCAGCCTCGTCTTCCAGAATGCCGCAGATTACGCCGTTGGGCAATCCCTGCTTATCGAAATACGATTTGCACTTGCCGGTCGCCCGTTCGAAAAGATTCAGGCCGTCGCTCGTGCCCACCCAAAAATTTCCAGCGTCGTCTTCGTAGAGGGAATAAACGTAATCATTGCTCAAACTCCGTGGATCGTCCAACTCGTGGCGATAGCATCGGAACGTTTGCGTGTGCCGATCGAAACGATTCAGCCCGCGATAAGTGCCAATCCATAGCGTGCCGCTGCGATCTTCGTAGATCACGTGTATAAAATCGTTGCTCAAACTACCGGTGCGCTTGGGATCGTGTTGAAAACGCGTGAAGCTCTTGCGCTCACGATCAAGCCGGTTCAACCCGCTACCTGCAGTGCCGATCCAAAGGGCGCCCTCACGATCTTCATAAGTAAAGCTAACCGCATTGCTGCTGAGGCTGTTCTGCGCTGCAGCATCGGCGCGATAGTGTTGAAAGCGTTTGTGCTTGGGCTCGAAAGCATTCAAACCGGCGTTGCGCGTGCCGATCCACAGGATGCCGTCGCGATCTTCACAAAAGGAGGAGACGGCATTCGAACTGAGCGAGTTTTCATTGCTCGGGTCGTGGCGATAGTGTGTGAATTTTGGCGCCGCATCGGCAAGATTGGAGATTGCGGTGAGACCGCCGCCGAGCGTTCCAAGCCAAAGCGTGCCGTCGCGGGATTGATGAATCGCTTGCACATTAGGATGGGGCAATCCATTCTGCCCGCCGGCATCGTAATGAATTTGCCCGAATCGTGCGCCGTGCGGATCGAGCTTGTGCACGCCGCCATAATATGTGCCCACCCACAAAATGCCGGCGCGGTCGCGGCACAACGCGACGATGTTGTTGCTGCTGAGACTGGTGGGATCGTTTGTCCGCGCTCCAATACGCTCGAAGTTTTGCCGCGCGGAGTCGAGGCGATTAAGTCCATTTGTCGTTCCCACCCAAAGATGGCCTTCGCGATCTTCGGCGATTTGTTCGACGTGGTTGCTGCTCAAACTTGTGGCAACGGAAGGCATGTTTTGCCAGCGCCGAAACGCGAGGGCACTGTTCCCATTCGTTGAGGGTTCGAGTCGATGCAAACCGGCATTCGTGCCCAACCACAAATCGTTGTTACGGTCTTCATAAATGGCATTCACGTTGTTGCCGCCCAAACTAGACGGGTCGCCTGCGTTGTGCTGCGTAACGACAAAACGCTCGGATTCACCCTCGCGCACGAGTTTCGCGAGACCGCCGCCGATCGTGCCGATCCACAGACGCGCTTGCCTGTCTTCGAAAATTGCCCGCACCGAGGCAGTGCGTGTGCTTTCGCCAATCACGTTGAAGCGAAAATGCTCGAACCGAGCGTTGGGAGTTTGAAGCGAACCCGCGGCCAGTCTATCCAGACCTTCATTGTGGCCCACCCAAATCGCGCCGGTGTGATCTTCACAAATCGCCCATACGGTATTCTCTCGCAGACTCGTGGAGTCTTCCGAGTCGCGCACGAAGCGGGTAAATTTTTCCGTGCGTGGATCGAACTTATTCAAACCGCCGCCCCACGTGCCGATCCACAAATTGCCGGTACGGTCCTCGTGAATCGCAATCACGTCATTGTACGAAATCGAATTCGAATCAGTCGGATCATGTTTGAAAGTCGTATAACGCCGGCCATCATATTTCACCAAGCCGTACATCGTACCGAACCACATGAAGCCCTGGCGATCTTGATGAATGGCGTACACGAGATTGTGCGAGATACCTTGCTCGAGCGAGAGCCGCTCGAAACGCAAAGGATGGGTTTGCGCAAGAAGAGTTAGAGGCGCAATGAACAAGGCAAGTAATGCGAGGGCCGTTTGAAAAAAAACGGTGCATTGAAAATCTCCTCCCACAAAACGCGCTCGAGTAGTATTTTTGATTTTGTGCATGGTTGCGTCTGGTTGGGTTCGTGCGCAAAGTTCTTTACAGCGTGAATGTCATTAATTAAAGACGAGCGAAAACTCGAAACGCTCAATTCTGCCAAACACACTATAGCAGATTTTCTGCTCGAAAGCAAAAACTTGGATGCGGAAATGGAACAATGCGCGGATTTTTTCAGTGCCCTGTTCCGTTGCCGTGTCCCGTGATTCATTTCGGTTGCGAACTGGCCCCGCAGTGCATAATAGAACGGCGCCACACTGGTTTTGTGCTGCGTTGATTGCCAAAATACGAGCCAGACTGTCGCACAGCAACTGCAAACTGGTGCTTCTTCGATACGCAGCATTGAGCTCTTTCTTGCCAAGCCCGCC
>JABWAN010000844.1 GCA_013361015.1 Candidatus Zhuqueibacterota bacterium
AGAGGATCTTGCCCGCGACGACGGGCTTGCCCATCACCATGTACTCAAAAACTTTAATCGGCGAAAAATAGAAATGCTCGCTTGGAATGTAAGGCGCAACGGTGACGTTCATCGCCGCGAGATAATGCGGAATCTCCTCGTGCGGAACATTGCCCGTGAACGTGACCGCGCCGTCGAGGTTGTGACTTGCCGCAGCCTGCTCCAAATCGGCGCGCGCCGGGCCGTCTCCGACAATGAGCAAATGCACGTGCGCGTCCGTGCGCCGAAGTTTTGCGAACGCGGCAACCAGCGTGTTCGTGCCGTGCCACGGCTTCAAGCTGCCGACAAAGCCGATGACCTGTTTGCCGGACAATTGATAGCGCTCGCGCACCTTCGTGCTGGCACGCGCCGCGGAGAAACGCTCCGCATCCACCGCATTCGGCAGAACGTGAATGCGCGCTTCCGGCACGCCGCACGAGGCCACGAATTCTTTCAGATTTTGCGAGACGACGAGCACGCGATCGGTATGTTGATAAATGTATCTTTCCGCGGCGCGCGCCAGTTCTTTCATCTCCAAACCGCGCATTTTCTCCTGCTCGTCGGCCAGCGGCGCATTGACTTCCAATAGATGCGGCACGCCCAACTCGCGCGCCAAACGAATGCCCGCATTACTAAACAACGCATAGCGCTCGTAAATGCACTCGATCTGCCATGCGCGCAATTGGTCGTGCAAGCGTTCATAGAGCGTGAGGTTGTAAAGCCAGTTGCGCAACTCATGGCGCATGCGCGTTTTCATGCCAAAAGTCTTGTCGACCGTTTCCAACTCGCGAAAGAGCTGCAAATGGCGCTCTTCGGGCGGGAGCAAGTGCAGCGTCGCATGCTTCTGCCAGGCGTGAATACTCTCCTCGAGCTGCTCAAGCTTTTGCCCGCCTTCCGTGGTGCCGATAGCCGGAGAGATCACCCAGATCGAATGCCCGGCTTTGTGCAACGCAGCAACCATTTCACGCACGTGAATGGAGGCGCCTTTGTATCCGAAAACGTGAACGCCGAAATCGGCGGTGAGATAAGCAATGTTCATTTCAAATGAATCGTCATTGGTCAAAAGAACGTCAGTGGTTATTGCGCATTGGGTAGTCGCCTGGGGCTCGTTTCCTGTTTGCTGCTGAGCGACGGTCCTCGTGCGAGAGCACAAGCCGCAAGCGACTTCATGTCTAGATAGATGATCTCCCTACTCGAATGTCATTTTAGAAGAATTTCGAACTCACACCGCTTGCGCGGCCAGCGTCGCAGATTTCGTGCGCTGCACGCCGTCACTGTGGCGCATGGCTGCGGGCAGATAGCCCAGTTCTTCCAAACGCGAAATGATTTTGCGCGCGCTTTCTTCGGGCGTTTCTTGCTCGGTATAACAAACGACTTCCGGATTCTCCGGCGGCTCGTAGGGATCACTGACCCCGGTGAATTCTTTAATCTCGCCGGCGAGCGCTTTTTTGTACAACCCTTTTACGTCGCGCTGAATGCAGGTCTCCAGCGAGGCCTTCACATACACTTCGACGAAGTCTTTGATTTGTGCGCGCACTTCGTTGCGAATGTTTTTATATGGAGAAATTGCGGCCGACACGGCGAATACGCCGTTGCGCGTGAGCAGATGGCACACGAACCCGATGCGGCGAATGTTGGTGTCGCGATCTTCCTTCGAGAAGCCCAGGCCCTTGCTTAAATTGGTGCGCACCACGTCGCCGTCGAGAATTTCGACTTTGCTGCCGCGGGCTTGCAACATGGGAACGAGTTGTTCGGTAATTGTCGATTTGCCGGCGCCGGAAAGGCCCGTAAACCAAATGGTGCAGGCGCGAGAAGAGTGGGACATAGATTTTGTTCCTATTGCTTGAGGTGAAAGTGAATTGATTGTTGATTGCCACGTCGGCCATCGTCACTGCCCATGGAAGCAAGTTCAATGGCCACGAATGGCCAATGCCCTATTTGCCATTATTTTCCCGAAGCCCCTTTACCAAAACCGCGACTACTTCCGCGCGGGAAAATTCCGGCGGAGGAGCCTGGCCTTGCGCGAGCATCTCGCGGACTTGGGTGCCCGAAAGCACGACGTGATGCGCAGTGTCGTGCGGACATGTCTTGCTAGTCACGATCGCGCCGCACTTCTTACAAAAAAACGAGTTTTCGAAAAACAGCGGCGTGATGCCAAGCTCTTCCAGCTGGAACTGCGTGAAGATTTTCTGCGCGTCGTACGTGCCGTAGTATTTGCCCACGCCCGCATGATCGCGCCCGACGATGAAATGTGTGCACCCGTAATTCTTGCGGCACATCGCGTGGAAGATCGCCTCGCGCGGGCCGGCGTAGCGCATGGCCGCGGGGAACACGCTGAGCAGCACGCGATTCGCGGGATAGTATTCGCGCAGGAGCACCTCGTAACTTTCCATGCGCAGGTCCGCGGGAATATCGTCCTTCTTGGTTTCACCCACGAGCGGATGCAACAGCAAGCCATCGACGATTTCCATCGCGCACTTCTGAATATACTCGTGCGCACGGTGCACCGGGTTGCGCGTTTGAAAACCCACGACCGTGTTCCAGCCGCGTTCGTTAAAGAGACGCCGCGTCTCCGCCGGATCGCGCCGGAAATCGGCAAACGAAACTTGCGAGGGGCGATTGACCATCCACACTTCGCCGGCGAGGCAAACTTCGCTCTGCTTCATCACACGCGAAACGCCCGGATGCGCGTCTTCCGTGGTGCGATACACCTCTTTGGCTTCGCGCGTTTTGTCGTATTCAAACTTCTCGGAAATTTTCATGACCCCGAGAATCGCGCCCTCCGCCGCGCCGTTGCCTTCAACCAGCGCGACTTCTTCGCCGGTGCGCACTTGCGCCGCCAATTCCTTTGCGGCCGGCAGCGTGACGGGCAAGGACCAAATCAGGCCGTTGGCGAGACGCATGGTTTGCACCACGCTATCATAATCTTGCTTCGCCATGAAGCCGGTGAGCGGGCTCATCGCGCCGTTGGCGATCATCTCCAAATCGGAGACGCCGACTTCGGACAGCGGAATCTTTTTGTAATCACGCGCGCGACGCAAGGCGGCTTCCCGTTCCTCGCCACGCAGCATGCGATCGACCAAGGTGTTGCCGTGCGGGATGCTAAGAGGCATGATGCGATGTTTCCTCCAAATAGGTTGTGATGAACAGTGAAATTTAAAATCTCGAATACGGGCGAGAAGAGAATGCCATTCTGAAAGAAGCTTCCCTAGTTTGGGAAGCAACTCTAGTGTTGAGGCTCGTGCCTAATGCTAGGGAAGGCTCT
>JABWAN010000845.1 GCA_013361015.1 Candidatus Zhuqueibacterota bacterium
CGTGGCGACACAAACGAGGACTGCAAAGATCTTGTTGCAGAATTTTGGAATGCCACCCTTCCCAGTGGCGCCGGTAGTAATCGTGGTGGCCTGCCGTATATCTTGGCTAGTTCTACTTAGTCAGATCACTTTGCGTGGCTTACGAAACACGCAAAATATACTAAGAGGCTTTTCGCGCCTTCCGCGTGTTTCGTGAGCGCAAGTTTGAATTTGATTCTGCAAAACTATTTTGTCTGTGGCGAATTAAACAGCCTTGTTTCGGTTAACCAGGTGATTTCGGCCGGTTTGAAAGGAGCTGCGTGATGGCAAATTATACCCCTAAACCAGAACACCGATTTACATTCGGCTTGTGGACTGTCGGCAACAGCGGGCGCGATCCATTCGGCCAACCCGTACGTCCGACTTTAACGCCGGTTGAGCTTGTTCATCTGCTCGCCGAAGTCGGCGCGTATGGCGTCAACTTTCACGATAATGATCTCGTGCCAATCGACGCCACGCCCGCCGAGCGCGATCGCATCGTGCGCGATTTTAAAAATGCCTTGAAAGCAACCGGCATCGTCGTGCCCATGGCGACGACCAACTTGTTCGGCGATCCGATCTTCAGGGACGGCGCCTTCACTTCGAATGATGCGAAAGTGCGCGCTTATGCGCTGCACAAAACCATGCACGCGATCGATCTCGGTGTCGAGCTGGGCGCGAAAGTTTATGTGTTTTGGGGCGGCCGCGAGGGCGCCGAGACCGATGCTGGAAAGAATCCGCTCGAGGCGATTAAGCGCATGCGCGAGGCAATGAATTTCCTCTGCGAATACGTGCGCGAACAGGGATACAACCTCAGGTTCGCGCTTGAGGCCAAACCTAACGAGCCGCGCGGCGACATTTATCTCGCCACCACCGGCCACATGCTCGCGTTCATCGCCACGCTCGACCATCCCGAAATGGTGGGCGTGAATCCCGAAGTGGCGCACGAGCACATGGCGGGTTTGAACTTCCTGCACAACGTCGCACAAGCATGGGACGCCGGCAAACTCTTTCACATCGATTTGAACGATCAAAACTTCGCTCGCTACGATCAGGATTTTCGTTTCGGCTCGCATAATTTCAAACAAGCTTTCTTTTTGGTGAAATTTCTCGAGGACGTCGGTTACGCCGGCCCGCGCCATTTCGACGCCCATGCCTATCGCAGCGAAGACGTTGCGGGCGTCAAAGATTTTGCCGCCGGTTGCATGCGGACCTATCTCATCTTGAAAGAGAAAGCCGCGCAATTTAACACCGACAAAGAAATTCACGCATTGCTCACGGAAATCAATGCCGAAGTTCCGGCAATGACTTCATTGCTCGGCAAATACACCGCGCAAAAAGCTGCGGCGCTCAAGACGCATACCTTCGACCGTGAAGCCATTGCCAAACGCGGCCTGAAATATGAACGACTCGATCAATTGGTTTTTGAACTGTTGATGGGCGTTCGCTAGACAACGTTCACTGATCATTAGAAACGAGCGACCAACAACCAACAACCAGCAACCAGCAACCAGCATGACCTACTTACTCGGCATCGACACTTCAACTACGGCGACCAAGGGGCTGCTCATCAATGAGGAGGGCAGCGTCGTCGCCGTGGCAGCCGCGGAATATCCTTTTGAGTCTCCCAAGCCTGGGTGGACCGAACAAGACCCGGCGCTGTTTTGGAATGGCACGGTGCAAAGCATTCGTGCCGTGTTGGCAAAAGCGAACGTTTCCGGCAAGGAGGTCGCCGCCATCGGCCTCACCGGCCAAATGCACGGGATGACTTTGCTCGATGCGCATGGCGCAGTAATTCGTCCGTGCATTTTGTGGAACGATCAGCGGACGGCGCAGCAGTGCGAGCTCATTACTAATTTGATCGGAGCGCAGCGCGTTCTCCAGCTCACCGGCAATCCGATACTCACCGGCTTCACCGCGCCGAAAATTATTTGGACGCGTGAGCACGAGCCGGAAAATTATAAACGCATCGCACACATTCTTCTGCCCAAAGATTACGTGCGCTACAAACTCACCGGTGAATTCTTTAGCGACGTGGCAGATTCCTCCGGCACCGCGCTCTTCGACGTCGGCAAGCGCCAGTGGTCGGATGAAATGTTGAACGCGTTGAAAATCCCGCGCGCATGGTTGCCGGAGGTGACGGAGTCACCTGTGGCAAGCACAAAGATCAACGCTGCTGCCGCTCAAGCTACGGGATTGCTCGCGGGCACTCCGGTCGTTGCGGGCGGCGGCGATCAAGCTGCGCAAGCGGTGGGCACCGGCATCGTGCGCGAGGGAACGGTTGCCGTCACCATCGGCACTTCCGGCGTGGTGTTCGCACAATCGGATTCGTATCGCGTCGAGCCGCAGGGCCGCTTGCATGCGTTTTGTCATGCCGTGCCCGGCAAGTGGCATCTCATGGGCGTGATGCTTTCCGCCGGCGGCAGTTTCCGCTGGTATCGCGACGCGCTCGCCAGCAACGAGTCGTATGATGATTTGACCAACGCGGCTGCGGCGATTGCGGCAGGAAGTGAAGGCTTGATATTTCTGCCGTATCTCACCGGCGAGCGCACACCGCATCCCGATCCGCACGCGCGTGGCGCTTTCATTGGTTTGAGCATTCGACACTCGAAGCCACATCTCACCCGCGCGGTGATCGAGGGCGTGACCTTTGGCTTGCGCGATTCGCTGGAATTGATGCGCAACCTCGGCGTGCCCACGCAGCAAGTGCGCGCCTCGGGCGGCGGAGCGAAGAGCGCAATGTGGCGGCAAATTCTCGCTGATATTTTCAACGCCGAGATTGTGACCGTGAACTCTACCGAAGGTGCCGCTTACGGCGCCGCATTGTTGGCCGGCGTCGGCGCCAGTGTTTATCCCAGCGTTGAAGCTGCGGCTGATCGCGCAATTCGCATCACGGGCAATAACCAACCAGCTCGCGAGGCAGATTTGTACGCC
This sequence comes from Candidatus Zhuqueibacterota bacterium, assembly GCA_013361015.1. Classification (GTDB taxonomy): domain Bacteria; phylum Zhuqueibacterota; class Zhuqueibacteria; order Zhuqueibacterales; family Zhuqueibacteraceae; genus JABWAN01. The sequence goes on from JABWAN010000845.1 coordinate 2,953, forward strand.
GATTTCTACATGCGCTATCGTGCACTCTATCCCGCACTCAAAACGGAATTCGTTGCGTTGGCAAAACTTCTTCGTTAATCACGCCATGAAAAGTATTCGAACAAAGATATCCTCAGCCGTTTTCGCATGCGTCGTCGGGCTCGCTTCAGCAAGCACCAACGATTCATATATCATCACAACAAAAGCAAAAAGCGCGTTCACGCTTTCCGCCTCGGGCAAATCAGCGCCGTTGTATGCCAGCTCGCAAGATTATCCCGGCGTACACCGCGTTTTGAAACAGTTGCAAGTCGATATTACCCGCGTGACGAACGCGCCGCCCGACCTC
>JABWAN010000014.1 GCA_013361015.1 Candidatus Zhuqueibacterota bacterium
GCACCAAGCTTATGATGCTGGAAACTTTCCATAAAAGCTGAACCGAAGGCGAAGAACGAAGGCCCACACGGACGATTCGTGCAGGATGCGATTCTTCTTTCTTCGCCTTTTCTTTTTTTATTCATTGATAAAAGCAAGACGATTAGATGCTTTGTGGCAGCAAAGCCCTCGGGAGAAGTGTAATCACACATGAACCAAACGCGACGGTTCCATAAAGAAAATCAAAAGCGCACGCAAAGGCGCAAAGGCGCAAAGAACCCGCAAAGTTTTTCTTTGCGAGACCTTTGCGGCTTTGCGTCTCTGCGTGAAATTTTTTGCTTTATTAAAAGCAAAGCAGCCTCTGTAAAATGGCCGATTCATCTCACGGCGACAATTCTCATTGCACTGCTCTTAACTGCCTGCGGCAATTCGCATTTTCGCAAAGGCAACAGCGCGCTTTCGCGGGGAGAATTTCAGCGCGCGCTCACGCAACTCTCTGCTGCGGTGCGGCAGGATCCGAACAATTACAAACACTGGCGCGAGTTGGGCGTGGCGCTGTTTCAAGTGCGGCAATTTGAAAAGGCGATTGGCGCATTGGAACGCGCTCGGCAATTGCAGCCGAATGACAGCCGCACGCTTTTCTTTCTCGGCTACAGTCATGAATTGGAAGGCCGGTTCGGCGAGGCGATTGCAATCTACAGCGAATATCGCCGGCGCACGTTGTTCGATCCCATGGCCAAACAACTGCAATCCCGCATCTCGAAACTTTCCGTGCAGTTGGCCGAACTCGAGGTGCGCCGCGCGTTGCAGGAAGAAAAAAGCATGACGCTCGGACAACCAAAGAGCAACACGGTCGCGGTACTATACTTCCGAAACGTGTCCGAGCGCGGCGAATGGAACGCGCTGCTCAAAGGCCTCACGTACATGCTCACCACCGATCTCGGGCAAGTGAAAAGCATTCGTTTGGTGGAACGCACCAAGCTTGAAACCTTAATGAAGGAAATCGCTTTATCTTCTTCGGAGCTGTATGATCGGTTCACGGCGCCGCGCGCGGGCAAAGTACTCGGCGCGGAACGCGTGGTCGTGGGCGGTGCGATTGCCATGGGCACTTCGGCGATTCAACTCGATGCCGGTGTGATTCAAACTTCAACGAGCATGTCCATGGTAAAGCCGGTGCGGGTGGTGGGCAGATTGAGCGAGGTGATGCAGCTTGAAAAGCAGCTTGCTTTTAGTTTGATTGACCATCTCGGCGTGCCGCTCAGCGAAACCGAGCGCGAGTCGATTCAAAAATTGCCGACCGAGAGCACGCTTGCGTTCGTGGCGTTCTGTCGCGGGTTGGAGTATGCGGACAGTTTGAATATTCCGCAAGCGCAAGCCGCGTTTAGCGAAGCGCTGCGGCTCGATCCGAGTTTCAAAGCCGCAGAGCAAGAGTTGAGCACGCTCTCAACCGCAGTTTTGCCCGAACAACAATTCGTCGCGCTCGCCGCTTCCGATCCCACGGCTTCAACGAACGCGCAGCATTTGGAAGCGATCTCTTCGGCTACGCAAAATTCGAATGCGAGCGCTTCGCCGCTAATTCCGCCGGTGCAGACTGGGACGATTGTGGTGAGGGGAAAAATAAAATGATGGCAGATAAAAAAAGCTTGAGCGCAGATTTTGCAGAAAAAGCCTGGATTGCGGAACGCGACAATCCGCAACTCCCAAAAGCGAAACGCAAAGATCGCAAAGTACACGCAAAGTACGCCGAGAGTTTTTCCCTCGCCCGTTGCGGAATCCTTCGCGCACTTTGCGGTAACGCTTTTTGTTGTATCCTCGGTTTTGTCCAGGTACTCTCGACGAATCACCTCCACGCCCAGCCGCGTTTTGAATATCGCCCGGAGCTTTTGCACTTCAACCAAAGCGCGAGCCATCTTGTTTGGAAGCTGAAGCAGAACGGGCAAACGCGCGAGGTGACGCAATCGTATGTGCCGGCAACGTTGAGCTTCGTGCTCTCGCCGCGCACGAACGTGGAACTCGCGACCGCGGCGGGCATGAGTCAACTGAATCAAACCGTGAACTATGAATTGAACGGCTTGAGCGACGTGCGCTTTCGTGTCTCGCATCGTTTGAGCGGCGATCGCTGGTTCTTCGGCGCGGGTTTGAATCTGCCCACCGGAAAAAACAAGCTCGACGCAGGCGAGAACGCAGTGGTGAATTTGCTCACGGAAAATATTTTGGGCTTTCCGCTGCAGCGCACGGGCGTGGGATTGGATGCCGAGCTGTCCATCGCGCACGCAGTGAATCTTTCTGAAAAACTCGGACTAGGCATTGGCACTAATTTCATTCTGCCCGGCAAGTTTGAATACTTGGCAAACGACTCGGCAACTTATCAACCCGGTGCGCGCTTCAATTTCAACGTGATGCTCAACTTCATCGGCTCGCCCGTGAAATGGCGCGTGAATATACTCGCGCAATTCTTCGCGAACGACAAGCTCGATCAACAAGACTTTTTTAAACAAGGTTGGCAGCTTGAACCTGAGGCTGCGGTGGATTGGCAAATCAATCGCGAGTGGAACGCAAACGCGACGGTGCGCTACGTTCATAAAGCCGAAAATAAGTTGCTCGGTTTGCCCACGAACCTCACGCCGCCGGAGCATTTTTACATCAACAACAGCGCGGTGGGAAGTTTGTTGATCGACCGCAATTTCGGCAAGAACACCGCGCTTGGTTTGCAGCTCGCGGCGCAAGCATTCGGCAAGAGCAATCAACAACTCAGCCGGGCCACGATTGGTCGCGTCGGTTTGCGCGTCACGCAAAAATTTTCGGAGCATTGGATGCTCGGCGCGAGCGGCATGTACGCCGCGGGCATGGCAGAGGGCGGAGAGTTGTCTTTGCAAGGGTACCGCGTTGCGTTGGGGTTGCAGGCGAGAATGTAAACTTTTTTTCTTGCTGTCATTCAGAGGAATCTTTTTCAGTATAACCATTGCGGTTTGGCTTAAAAAGATTTCTCCTGAATGGCACGTTTTAGGATGGCGCGTTTCAATGCTGGCATAACACGCTGATGAGAGGAATTCAAAATACATGCGCACCAGGAAAATCACAGCCGCGAAGCACACCCCCCTTGCCGCCCTCCAGGGTGGAATTGTTCATGTTCTCAACTTCGTTGCGTTGCTAACGCTCGCGTCAATCGCCGCGGCGCAAAATCCCGATTCCGTTTTCACAAAAATTATCGAAGTCGATCAGATTCCACGCAGCGCTTATGCGCGCACGCCGAGTATGGTTGTGGATGACGACGACAATTTTACCGTGGCGTGGAGCGCGGAGCGCAATGGCCGTCCGGAAATTTATTTGCGCCGTTTCGATGCTATCGGCCGGCCATTGACGGACATCCGCGCACTCTCCGAGTTCGTCGGCGATTCGCTCAATATCGAAAACCCGCAATTGGCTTACGTGGGCAACGGCTTCCTGTGGCTGGTATGGCAACAAACCCGCTTGCGCGCCGCGAGCGAAGTGGTGGGCATGATTCTGACGCCGGACTTGAAAATTGCACGCACGCCTTTTTCGATTCACGTTGACAATGATTCGTACACGCGCCCGCGGATCGTGGCCGACCCCAACGGTCGCGTGCTCGTGGCGTGGCTAATTGAAACTTTGCCAACCTACACGGCGGCGCGCATTTTCAGCCCGGATGGCACGCCGCTCACCGGCATGTTCCACGTCAGTCAAGACACGCAGGCTTTTCGCGTGGGCGAGTACCTCGCGGTGGCAGTATCAAAGGCCGGCATGTTTGCCGTGGCCTGGCATGCGTATGAGCCGAATGCCGATCTGATTTATGTGCGGCTCTTCCCGGACGACGGCAAGTTCACAAGCGATCCCGTCCCCATTGCGCAGAACAGCGTCTTTTATCCCAGCGTGACTTTTGGCAGCGCGAATGAAGTGGTGGCGCAATGGTTCACGACGCAGCCTGCACCGGTTTTGCGCGCGCAGCGTTTCGATTTGGTGCTCAAGCCTTTGGCCGGCGCTTTCGAAATCAGCACCGGCCTCGATCGCGAGCCGCGCCCGGCGCTGGTATCGGCGAATGAGCGCGGCACCTTCAATTCATACTGGAGTGTGACGGAGCCAAGGGATGCCTTGCAAAGCAACGTTTTTACGCGCACGTTTCTTTTGAATGAGCAGCCGGCCAACGCGCCACAACTTCTCGCGCGCACGCCGCAACGTACGAATTTCCCCACCGAGCTTGAGACCGGCTTTGCACTCTCCGGCAATTATGTGACGGTGTATACCGGCAATGATACGGCCCTAGCCTCCGCATCGCCGCGCGTGAGCGCCATTATCAAGAAATCCGCGTTGCCGGATTTGTATGTGTTCGATCTCGCCATCACGCCGCTCGAACCGACGCGCGCTGATTCCGTGTTTGCAGAGTTCAAAGTGCGCAACGTCGGCTTTGCGCCGGCGCCGTCTTCCGCCATGCTGCTGGAGTTGACCAGCAATGTGGTCGAAGCGCGTCTCGCCACTGTTCCGCCTTTGGGCGTCGAACAAACACGCACATTCAAATTCAACCTCGGCACGCTCCCGCCGCATAGCTACACGTATCGGGTGAAGCTGGATGACCCGCTCGAAGTTCCGGAAGTAGATGAAAAGAACAATGGCGCGGCGCAGCTTTTCAAAGTGGTGGAAGCGCCGACTTTGGTCGTCGATCCGTTGGCGCTGGAGTTTGCGGCGACGTTTGGGCAACCCAACCCGCTCGCGCAAAGCTTCATCATTAAAAATTCCGGCAAAGGTGTTTTGCAGTGGACTATTACCTCGGATCAACCGTGGGTGAGCGTCACACCCGACACCGGCTCGATTGACTCCATCTCGCAAACGGTCGCAGTTGCGGTTGATATTGCCGGACTGTCTGCGGGAGCGCACCCAGCGAATATCGCGGTCAATTCCAACGGCGGCCGCGCAACCGTTCAAATTGCTTTGACCATTGCTGCACCGCTTCCGAGTTTGTCATATGGGCCGGCGTTGCTGCGATTTGCCGGCACCCAAGGCGGCGCGAATCCACCGGAACAGGTTTTGGTGATTCGCAACACGGGCAGCGGCATTCTCACGACGAAGCTGACGAGCAATCAGCCGTGGCTCATCTTGCGGCGTGACACTACGGCGACGACATTAACCGACTCCGTGGGTGTGGCCATTGCGCTCGGCAATCTGGCCGCGGGCACTTACACCGGCACGATCACTATAAACTCGAATGGCGGCAGCGGTGCGATCAATGTCATTCTCACCATCAGCCCACAGCCGCCATTGCTGGACGTATCGCCGCGCACGTTGAACTTTGTTGCAACGGAAGGCACCGCGAATCCGCCCTCGCAGCCGATCGCAGTTCGCAATATCGGCGGCGGCACTTTGCAATGGAGCGTGCTCGATGACGTGTTCTGGCTTTCGTTCAACCCTAGAAGCGGCAGCACCACCACTGAAGTTGATTACATCGAGGTGATCGCGAGCATCTCGCGGTTGCCGGCGGGCAACTATTCTGCAACTTTTTTGGTCGATTCCTCCCCCGGCGGCACCGCGGAAGTGCGCGTGAATTTCGTGGTGAATCCACGGCCGCGGCTGCCGGATCTCGTGGTGCTCACGCAGCAGCGCGGCTTGATTGACTGCTTCGCTTCCGATTATGGTTTGGTGACGGAATTCGTGGTGCAAAATCTCGGCGAAGCCGCGGCCGGACCGAGCGTGGCGCAATTGTCCATCAACAATGAAGTCCGCCAACGCCTAAACCTTCCGGCGCTCGACACGCTTGCAAGTTTCAGCTTGCGCTTCAATGCCGAATCCTTGCCTGCCGGACCGAATCGCGTTTCTTGTGAAGTCGGCGTCGGCTCGACTTTTCAAGAAAGCACGAACAGCAACAACATTACGCAGTTCACGGAATGGGTGCCACGGCGCGGCGACGCGAATTTGGATAGCCTGATCAATCTGCAAGATCTTTTTTATTTGGTTGATTTGATTCTGGAACGCGGTCCAGCGGAGCCTACGCGGCGCGAAATTTGGGCGGCGAACGTGAGCATTGATACAACCTTGGATATTGCCGACGTCACCAACTTTATCGACGTGGTGCTCAATGATGGTCGCGCGAGCAATCTCGTTGCCGGCGGCGAGCTGGCATTGCAACTCACACCGGAGGCCGGAGGCCGCACGCGTATTGGCTGGCATGCGGCTTCCCCCTTGCGCGCGTGGCAAGCAACGTGGAAATTGCCGAACGTGATTCGTGATTTGCCTCTGCACACAATGCAACGCGCGGGATATGAAGTTGATTGGAAAGTTTTGCAGCACGAGCTGAAATTGCTGGTGTGGCAAACCGGCGAGGCGCTCTCGCTCATTGCGCCGCGCCATGATTTCGATTTGCCTTTCACGCTCACGCAAGACGGCCTCGCGCAGATCATCGGAGTGACGGACGAGGGCGCGATGGTGCAATTAACGCCCACGCACGTCGCAACGGAATTGCCGAAAACTTTCCGTTTGTCGCCGGCCTATCCCAACCCATGGCGCAAAATCACGCAGCAAAGGATTTTGTGGCGTTATGAATTGCCGGAGTTTGCCGCGGCGGAAATGCGCATCTATAATGTGCTCGGCCAGGAAGTGCGGCGCTTGCAATTGGGACTCGTGCCCGCAGGCCGCGGTGAAATAAGCTGGGACGGACGCGATCGTTCCGGCGCCGCAGTCGCTCAGGGCATTTACTTCGTGGAGTTCACCGCGGGAAAACTCAAACAGCGTGAACGCCTCGTCGTTTTTTAAGCGCGTTGGTAGCGATTGCATTCTCCATTTGCTTTGTCATTCTGGAAAAACCTTTTTAAGCACTGGGGAAACGTTCTATTCGACTTTATACCAAACGCTGAGAATGAGTCCTCCTGAATGACAAAATCGGGTTGTAGCAAAGTACACTTGTCAATCAAAAGCCTAGCTTTGATCATGTCTAAAACCAAACGACTTCTACTCGCACTTGCTTTGAGCCTAGCGCTTGCTGCCTGCCAATCGCAAGCGCCGACGAACCCAGTGAATGACGGCAGAGTTTCACTAGCGCTCACCTTCGCGCAATGGCAGGAATACTCCGGCGAAGAGGGCCAAACACTTGCGCGGGTGCGCGCGCCGGCTGCCATTTCGCGCCTAGACATTTTTGTTTTGTTTGATCAAGACACGCTCGCACGAACTGTTGCGCAAATCACTCCCGGCTCGAATGAATTTGCCGCGGTGTTGCAGGTGCCGATTGGAGAAGAACGGCGTATTGTCGTTGAAGCGTGGGACGATCAAGGCGGCGTGGCTCCACCGGTGCGCGCGTTTCGCGGTGTGCAAGCGCACGTCGAGGTTCAGCCGAATGTTGCGCGCGAAGTGGCGGTCACGCTCTATCCGGTGCCGCTAGCAGGTCAGAGCGTTGTGCTCATCGTCGGCTCGGCGCAAGGCGCGCCCGGAACCAGCGGTCATCTCGTGCCGATCACGCTCATCAGCGCGGATTCGTTGAGCGGGATACAATTTGATTTGAATTATGATGCGCGGCTTATCTCGCCCGTGGCCGCGTTGCGCACGAGGCCGCTCGCGTTCGATACGCTCGCTACCAATGTCATCTCGAGCCAACAAGGCCAGGCGTTGCGCATGCTGATGTTCGCGGTTTCCGGCGAACGCCTGCCCGCACTTTTCGATCCCACTGAAATTATCAAAGTTGATTTCAGCGTGGATATTGAAGCCGAGGCGGGTACGCAGACGCCTTTGACGCTTTCGAACTTTACCGTGCTCGATCAGAATCGCAAACGCCTTGGGGTTTTGGCGGTGGAGGGAGGGAGTTTTGAAATTGCCGGAGGGCAATAGCACGGGTTAAATGTGATGGAGATTTCGCCCACGAAACACACAAAAAGACTCGAAAGAAGTCCTTTTGTATGCTCTGTGTATTAGGTGAGCGACGCAGTCAAACTGAAGGTCAAAGCAAAGTTCCGCTCAAAAACAGCAACGCCACGGAGAAATAGATAATCAAACCCGTCACGTCCACCAGTGTGGCGACAAAGGGGGCGGAGGAGACGGCCGGGTCGAAACCCAAGCGCCGCAACATAAATGGTAACATCGAACCCACCAGGGTGCCCCACATCACCACGCCGATCAAGCTAAAAGAGAGCGTGCATCCCACCAGAAAAAAGTGCTCGCCGTAGCGCGTATCGCGATTCGGCCACAATAGAATCTGCATCATTCCGATGGCGCCGAGAATCGCGCCGAGAGTCAGCCCGGAAAAAATCTCGCGGCGCATCACCCGCCACCAATCGCGCAAGCGGATTTCTTCCAACGCCATTGCGCGAATCACTAATGAAGCCGCTTGTGAGCCGGAGTTTCCGCCGCTGCTGATAATGAGCGGCACGAACAGCGTGAGCACTACCGCACGCTGAATCTCGTGCTCGAAATATCCCATGGCCGCGGCCGTCAATGTTTCGCCGAGGAATAACAGCGAGAGCCAGCCGCCGCGCTTTTTAATCATGGGCCAGAAACCGGTGTTCATATACGGCTCGTCGAGTGCTTCCACGGCAGCCATCTTTTGAATGTCTTCCGTGGCCTCTTCTTCGACGACGTCAATCATGTCATCGACCGTGACGATGCCGAGCAGCACGCCTTCGGAATCTGTAACGGGCAGCGCGACACGATCATACTTTTGCATCTGCTTCGCGGCGAATTCGCGATCGTCATAAGCCGAGAGCGAAACGAAATGGCTGTCCATGATGGAAGCCACCGCTTCGGAAGGATCGGCGAGAATTAATTTGCGCAGCCGAATGTCATCGACCAGCTTGCCTTGATCATCCACGACATAAACGAGATTCACGGTCTCGGCATCTTTACCAAATTTACGGAGGTGCTCCAACGCTTTGCCGATGGTCCACTCGGGCCGTATCGCGACGTATTCCGGCGTCATCAAACGGCCCACGCTTTCTTCCGGATAGCCCAAGAGCTGGCGCGCTTCTTTCAAATCTTCGGGCGGCAATAGACTGAGGAGCTGTTGCGTCGCTTGCGCCGGCAACTCCTCGAACAGCTCGGTGCGGTCATCGGGCGCCAGTTCGTGCAGCAATACGCGCACGTTTTCTGTGGTCAGGCTTTGCAGCAGGCGTTCTTGCTCGTCGGGGGGGAGATAGGCAAACACTTCCGCGGCCCGCCGTCGCGACAACAAGCGAAATAGAATGGGCTGATCTTCTTCCGGCAGGCTCAACAAAAGATCGGCAACCTCCGGGGCTTCCCATTCTGACACGCCGTCTTTCACGCCGGAGTAGGCCTTGCTGCGGATCAATTCTTGAATGTCGGGGCCGAGCAGTTCTTTGAGCATGGCAAGCCTCGTGGCAACAAAACATGAAGTAGATGATGGTTAAAAAATGGCGTGCAACGTAACCAGCTTTCGGGTTAAATGCAAGATTGAAAACAATCATTGCAGGAAATTGTTGCAATGTAAACCCATGCCTGTACCGGCAGCGCCGCGAATTCGCGGAGAAGGCGCTTGCAGGCACATCTTGCTTTTCAGGCGAAACTTGCACAGATTCATTCCGCCGCACCAGCGCATGAACCGGTGCCAAACACGGAGGTTCTTATGAAACGCAAGCTCCCTGCTATCGCCGTCTTTGTCTTCATTCTCGTGGTCATGTTCTTCCTCTTTCCGCGCGGCTGCCCGCAAACCGTTTCGCCGGCGGCCACCTCGCCGTCTGCAGCGCCGTGAAACTTCGCCGAATCCGCGAAATTTTGCTTTGCGGAGTTTTTTGTCTTCACGCTATAAAAAATGATGCGCCAAATTCGAATTAGCGCTTGCTTTTTCAAACGAAATTGCTTTTATTGCGCGCAATTTAAAACGCAACTTTCATAGGAGCACCAAGCTATATATGCGACTCAAATTGGTGACGGCCGCTTCGGATTCCGGCGAGCCTCCGAGTAGTATGATCTCCTCGCGTTTTTCCAATTTCCCCGAGGGGATGCCTTCTCTCCCGCCTTCAGCTTTTGCTCAACAGCATAGCGCTTCCAAATTTCCAAATCAATCAACTCAAATCTGCGTGGTGATTGCCGTGTGAGAGCACTACGGTCGCCGAGGCGGCGACGCTTTTTCGTTTTCACAGTTTTGATCCAGGCAACACAGCGCAGTGTTCCCGCCTGTGATTGCCTGCCGTTTGTCTCATGCACGCAACGGGTTTTCTTCAATGTAGAAACTGCAAGCACGCGAATGGCAATGCTACTCGGCCATGTGATTGCGAGCTGCGTATTTTCATGGCTGCGTTCCAGTCGCGCCAGAGTTTAACCCAATGTCGTTCTTCGTCGCACCCACGTGCGCCGCGGTCTGAGCCGGTGTTCGGCTTTGTAAGATGCCCTGCAAAGGAGACCGGGCTACAAAGAGAACGACATGCCCTCTCATTTTCAAACAGGAGTCACAGTATCATGCGAGTCGGATTTACCTACAACATGAGGCGAGCCGCCAGCTCTCCGGAGGATGATGATCCCCACTTATATCCCCAGCATGCGCCAGGGATCAGCGGTTTGGACAACTTTGCGGAATGGGACGACGAACAAACCATCGCGGATTTGATCGACACCATCGGCAAATACCACGAAGTCGTTCCCATCGAAGCGAATCTTGCGGCGTATGAAAAATTGCGCGACACGCGCCCGGATTTGGTCTTCAACATAGCCGAAGGCTTTCACGGCGTCGCGCGCGAGTCTTTGATCCCCGCCATGCTGGAAATGCTCGCCATTCCTTATACTGGATCGGACCCGATTACGCTCGGTTTGTGTTTGGATAAATCCCGCGCCAAAGAGATTCTGGCTTTCCGCCGCGTGCCCACCGCGAAGTTTGCCGTGTTGCATGCCTGGCCGCTCAACGGGCAACTGCGCCACTTTGATTATCCCATGTTCGTAAAGCCGCTTTCCGAAGGCTCCAGCAAAGGCATTTGGAACGATGCGCTCGTGCATAATCATACCGAGCTGAAGAAGTCGGTGGAAAAAGTCTGGCAGACTTATCAACAGCCCGCGCTCGTGGAAGAATTCATGCCCGGCCGCGAGTTTACCGTGGCGATGCTTGGCAACGGTGCGAACGTGCGCGTGCTTCCCATCGTCGAGATCAATTTCTCCGTGCTGCCCAAAGGCGCGTTGCCGGTGTATTCGTGGGAACCCAAGTGGCTGTGGGACAACCCCGAGAGCCCGCTGGAAATTTACCAGTGCCCGGCGAAGGTCGACCACGAGCTGCAGATGAAGATCGAAACGATTTGCAGGAAAGCGTTCAATTTTCTTGGCTGCCGCGATCTTTGCCGCATCGATGTCCGCCTCGATGCCGAGGGCGAGCCAACGATTCTCGAATTGAATCCGCTGCCCGGCCTCATCAAAGATCCGACCATTCATTCCTGCTTTCCGAAAGCTGCTTATGCCGCAGGCATGACTTTCGACGAGATTATTCTCGGCATCATTGACGCGGCCTGCCAACGACTAGGAATTCGCCAATGACCACAAAAAGGATTTTGATTGCGTACAATGCGCCCGAACGCCAACAGCGCGGCCGCGAAATCGATTTCATCTCCGAAGCCGACGTGCTCACGCAAGTGAACGCCGTGCAAGATAGCTTACTCGAACTCGGCCATGATGTAACCGTTTTGCCTTTGCAAAAATCCGTGCAGACTTTTATGGAGCGCATCACGCGCTATCGTCCCGACGCCATTTTTAATTTGGTCGAAGGCTGGCTCGGTGAAAGCCGCTATCATGTGCACGTGCCTTCGCTTTACGAGATGCTGCGCTTTGAATACACCGGCGCGCCGGTTTCCGCGCTCGTGCTTTCGGGCGATAAGTGGACGACGAAGATGCTGCTCGATCAAGCGAATCTGCCCGTGCCGCGCGGCATATTGTGCAGCGAAGTGCCGGGCCGTTGCCGCTTGCGTTATCCCGTCATCGTCAAGCCCGCGCAGGAAGACGCGAGCCTCGGCATTGATGCGGATTCAGTGGTCAACAATCTCTCGGAGCTGCGTCGTCGCGTGGCGTGGGTGATTCAAAACTATCATCAACCCGCGATTGTGGAGGAGTACATCGACGGCCGCGAGCTCAACGTCGCCATTCTCGGCGATCAAATTCCGCAAGCGCTGCCCATCTCCGAAATCACGTTTGAAAATTTTCCCGAAGGTCAACCGCGCATTTGTTCGTACAACGTGAAGTGGGTCGAAGCGAGTCCGGAGTATCGTCTTTCCGGCGCTTCGTGTCCCGCGTTGTTGGATGAAGAGACGACGGCGCGCGTGCAGAAAATCGCGCTCGCCGCGTTTCGCTTGCTGGGCTGCCGCGATTATGCGCGCGTGGACATGCGGCTCGATGCGAACTTGCAGCCGAACATCGTCGAAGTGAATGCCAATCCCGACCTCTCACCGGATGCAGGATTGACGCGCTCCGCGCTCGCTTCGGGCAGAACTTATACGCAGCTTGTCGGCGAGATCATCGCCGGAGCATTGCAACGAGGAGAAGCACATGGCTATCCGCGCCCTGCGGCGAGAAGACCGGTCGCACATCGCATCGCTATTGGCAGCAACGAACCGGTTCACGCCGATTGAGATCGAAGTCGCGCTTGAGTTGATCGACATCTATTTCAATCAACCCGAGCAAAAAGATTATCGCTTCGCCTGTGCCGTTGACGCGAATGATCGCGTCAACGGCTACGTTTGTTTCGGGCCTACGCCCATGACCGACCGCACGTATGATCTCTATTGGATCGCCGTGGACCCGGAGCAGCAACGCCGCGGCATCGGCGACGAATTACTCCTCTATGTCGAGTCCCAACTGCGCGCCGAGAACGGCCGCATGCTCATGATCGAAACCTCCTCCCAAGCCAAGTACGATCCCACCCACCGCTTTTATCTCAAACATCACTATCGTGAAGTCGCCCGCATTCCCAATTTTTATTCGGAGGGGGACGACCGGGTGATTTATCAGAAGGTGTTTGGCTTGTAGCCGTCTGAAGTCGGACTTTCGCGAAGAACTCTCGTTAACGTTAAGACAGCCGATGCGAAAGCCCGGCTTCGCCCGCAAAGTGTGCTTGCCTTTCTAAAAGGAGAAAATTATTTTGCATCATACAGAATAACACTCTGGAGAATAGCTATGGCAAAAACCAAAACTCGTTCAAATGTATCCGTCGAAATCCCCGAAAGCATTGCGACAAAATACCGTTTGCGTTCAGCCGCATCATTGGAGGTTCGCGAGTTCAGTGGATGCCTCGTCATCGTTCCTCTGCATGCGAAGAAAAATGCAAAGCTGCGCAAGCACATCAATGCGTTTCTGTGGGATCTGATGGAGCAAGAGGCCGAAGAGGATATGAAAGCCGGTCGCGTTTCAGGGCCGTTTACAAACGCCGAAGAACTGCTGCGCGATTTGAAGAGATGATAGGCAAATTTTCCGCACTAAAGCCTTCAAACGTGATTATCGCAACCTCACGCAAGACCTGCAGCGGCGAGTGGACAAACAACTCGAATTGTTTGTGCAGAATCCGCGTCATCCCAGCCTGCAAGTAAAAGAGATGGAAGGCAAATGGGGTGAGCAAGGCGTTTTTGAAGCGCGCGTGACGCAAGCTTATCGCTTTACATTCAAGATCGAAGGGGATCACTACACACTGAGGCGAGTTGGCCCACATGATATTTTGAAGTCGCCTTAAATTTTGGGATGAGCAGCGCGACCCGTTCCACGCGAAGATAGTTGCACAATACCCCCCTGCCTCGTCATTTCGAGCTTATCACTCACTCCCATATTTCATTTTTAGAATAGAGCACTCTCATATCATAACCCATGTCCAAGCCCGAACACACATTGAGTGAAAAGATTTCGCTTGTCTCCGGCGTGATCAGCGCGATTTGCAGCGTCTTGGGAATCGTATTCGACAACGAACTAAAGAAAGCCCTTAGCCTAAACATTCCCGAATTTGTTTGGTGGATTCTCATAGCGCTTCTGATCGTTTCCGGATTCCTCAGCTTCAAACATGGATTCACGCGGCGCTCGCGACTGCTGCGGCCCGAAGCTTTGCTGCTGAAATCTCACAAAGCCGAACACTTGAAGGGACGCGAAGAAGATATTGAGCGGCTGCTCAAGCTTTGCCGCGAACATGCGCTCGTGCATCTCGTGGGTGAATCCGGCGCGGGCAAGAGTGCGCTGCAACAAGCCGGGCTTTGTCCCAAGCTGCGCGAAGACAATGTGGGCGTGCTTCCCATTTATATCGAAGTGTGGGGCCAAGATTGGGAAGCCGGTCCACGTTCGGCTTTGACTGAAGTTTTGGGGCAAGTTCTTTCCGAGCTGAATCGACAAACGCCAAATCTGAATACCCTCGATAACGAATACCTATTCGCGACGCTCAAACGTTGCCGGCCATCGCTGCGACGCACACCACTCCTCATCTTCGATCAATTCGACGACTATCAAACCCGCCATCGCGACCGTTTTCTCTCCAGCCGCCAACGCACTTGGCTTGGCGCGATTGAAGACTTTGACCATCGGCGATTACCAACGCCTCGGCGGCCTGCCGGGATTGGAAGCGCGATACATTGAAGGCCACATCACTGAAGCCGAAAGATATTTTGCTCACACCAAGCAAGGCGCGCTATTGACGCAAAAGCAGATTCGCAATCTGCTGCTCGCATTGGTCAATCGCGAAACGCTCAAAACCGTGCCGAGATCGATTGAGGAATTGGAACATATCGTTCTCGCTGATCATGTTGGGGAGGTCAAGCCGTTGCAACAGGTTGTGCAAGACTGTCTCGACTACTTGCAACAGCGTGAAGTCATTCGCAAGCGAATCGATCCAGATACGCGTAACGAGCTTTGGCTATTGGACCACGATTATCTTTGCGCCGGCGTGCTGGAAGCCGAGCGCCGGGCCAATCGTTGGCTCGCACTGGCCGAAGCCGGAGGCCGCGCTTTTGATGAAGCGGGAAGCCATCTTTTGAAAAAGTGGCGCACGTTGTTGAGTCCGTGGCAGCAACTGGTTTTGGTGATGCAACGACTGCTGGGCCGTTTTCGTTATGGCACGCTGCGGGCTTATGTGTTGTGGGGTCTTTTACGTTTCATGCCTTATATATTGGTTCCTGTGCTTGTCAATTACGGCTGGTATCAATGGTCTGCACGGGAGCAAGCTTTTCAAATTTTATGGAAAATTGGCGTAAGCGAAGGCGGCGAACCGACGCCATTTGAGTTGGATGCCGTTTGGACTTTAGCCATCAGCAACGAGACTGTGCGTTTCCGTTTTCTTGAGCAAGCCTTGGCAAATCCAGAGAATGCTAAACGTTTTAGTCGTTGTGCCGGCATTGCGACGCGAGCTATTGTAGGCCTTGATCCAAGTCGACGTGAAAAAGTTTTTAAAGAATTTATTTTGCCATAATTATAAGCTTGAAGATCTCGTCCAATCTTTAGCGGCGGTGCCAGGCAGGCACGCACCAGAGCAGATTGAAACAAGGATCGCGCAGATGATGACAGTCATGGGAAGGACGAATCACTTTGATGTGCTTCAATCTTTATCTGAAGTTTTAGCCGCAATGCCTGGAGACAGAAATCTTCAGCAATTGATCGACCTCATGAAATGGCCAACATGCGTTGGAGAAGTGAGAGCCCCGCTCTTAACAAAGCTTGAGCAGCAAACCGGCCAAAAGTTTGAGGGCAATGTTTGGAACATGGTCAAGTGGGCCCAGGCGAACGGCTACGACGTGACCAGCCCGCCGCGCCGTCCAAGCACAGGGTGAAGTCCGCATTTAAGAAAGAGATTTTCTGAGTCGTAAAAAACACCGCCATTGCGGCGGCCACGCGAAGGAGTTACCCTTCTCTACACTTCGCTCGAGGGGCGCGATCTCGCGCAAAGTGCACGCTTGTTTGAAACCCAAAGACCCCGGCTTCGGTGGCCTCGTGCGCGTGATGAATAAGCGGCAAGCGTTTTTGTGGGTGCATCTAAGTTTTGAAGGGGAGTATTGATCACGAGAATTGCCCGTCGCCAAAGTCTGCTTGCCTTTTTAAACCAAGAAAACTACTTTGGGCCAGGATAAAATCGCGCATGAACAGCAGAGGAGTTTTTCATTGACCGAACTATAACCGTATCCGCTATGACAAAAGCCCGGTGCTCGCCTTTGTGCTCGACCAATCATCTTCCGAGTTTTATTTTCCTTCCTGGTGCTCATCAAATCCGAAATAGTGGCGCGTCAAATTTCAGCTTGAACAACCAAGTCGCGCAGTCGTCAAACCGAGTTTGACACTCCGCACGTCTGCAACGAACCAACCCGCCGGGCCTCGCGCTTGGCGCACAACGGAGAAAGAGGAAAAATGGAACGACTCATCAGTCTCGTCGGCATGGCGGCAATGGTTTTTATTGCGTGGTTGATATCGTACGATCGGCGCAATTTCCCCTGGCGAGTCGTGCTCTGGGGCACGGGCTTGCAGCTCCTCTTCGCTTTCTTTATACTATGGACGGACGCTGGTAAAGTCATCTTCCAATGGACCGGCGAGAAAGTCACCGCCTTCCTCGATTTCACGCGTTTCGGTACGGAGTTCCTCTTCGGCAATATTGTGAAGACGGAGTATAGCGAAACTTTCGGTTTGCAATTCGCCTTTCGCATTCTCCCCACCATCATTTTCTTCTCCGCGGTGATGTCTATTCTCTATCATCTCGGCGTCATGCAAAAAATCGTCGAGGTCATTGCCAGAGGCATGGCCAAAACTATGGGCACCAGCGGCGCGGAATCGCTGTCGTGCTCCGCCAATATTTTTGTGGGGCAAACCGAAGCGCCGCTGCTCATTCGCCCATTCATCGCCAAAGCCACAAACTCCGAGTTAATGGCAATCATGTGCGGAGGCTTCGCGACCGTGGCCGGCGGTGTTTTGGCGGGTTACATTGCGATGGGCATTCCCGCGGCGCACCTGCTGGC
>JABWAN010000846.1 GCA_013361015.1 Candidatus Zhuqueibacterota bacterium
CTCGCAGAGTTTTCAATTCATCAATGGCCGCATGTCTTCCTCCACAACCATCCATCATACTTTTCTCGCGCAGGCCGTGGGTAGTTTTGAAATCGGCCCGGTGGAAGTCGAAGTCAACGGCGAAATCGTGCGCAGCAAGCCGATCCGCATCGAGATCGTGCAGGCAAGCGGCGGCGCCACGCCGCAACCGCAAGGCGGGCAACCTGGCGCAACACCCGCGCAACCGCGCCACGACCCGGCTTTGCAAGGCAACGATACCGGTGTGTTCTTGAAGGCCGAGTTGGATCGCCAGAGAGTTTATCAAAACGAGCCGGTGATTATCAGTTACAAAATTTATACGCTGCGTTCGATTTCGAGCTACAGCCTTTCCAAGCTTCCCAATTTTGCCGGCTTTTGGGTGGAAAATTTCGAGCTGCCGCGCCAACCGCAAACGCGGCAAGAAGTCATTAACGGCCAGCGCTATTTGATCGCGGAAATCAAGCGCTCTGCCGTGTTCCCGCAGAGCGCAGGGATGCAATCACTCGAGCCGATGACCATCGAGTGTGAAGTACAAATGCCTGCTCAGCGCCGGCGGTCACGCGATATTTTCGAGAGTTTTTTTGATGACCCATTTTTTGCGCGCACGGCGCGAGTTTCCGTTTCTTCCAAACCGGTGCAAATCGAAGTGCTGCCCTGGCCGAACAACAAGCCGGCAAACTTCGACGGCGCAGTTGGGCACTATTCACTCAAGGCCACAGTTGATCGCCGCGAAGTAAAGACGAATGAAGCGATCACGCTCAAAGTCACCGCGAGCGGACAGGGCAACTTCAAGACGCTGAGTGCGCCGCGCCTCAATCTCCCCTCAGATTTTGAAGTGTACGATCCTAAAGTGGCGGAAGATATCAATCGCGCCAACAACCAAATTTCCGGCAGCAAGACTTGGGAATATGTGATGGTGCCGCGCTTCCCCGGAAATTTCGAAATTAGCGGATTGGCGCTGCCTTACTTCGATCCGCGCGCGAAAGAGTATCGCGTCGCCAGCACAGCTCCCATCGCGTTAAGCATTCTGAAAGGCGCGGGCGAAGTTGCGCTGGCGGGCAGCGGCAGAACCAAGGAAGACGTGAAGCTGCTGGGACAAGATGTTCGTTTCATTGCGCTCTCCGATCTCCCCTTTCAAGAAATCGACCGGCGCAATTACGCGCAACCGTGGTTTATGACATTGCTGGTTTTGCCGGTATTGGGTTTGGCCGGCGCACTTTTCTATCAACGCCATCAAGAAAAGCTCTCCACCAATGTTGCCTATGCGCGCAGCCGCAAAGCCACGCGCGCCGCAAACCTGCAATTGCAGACCGCTAAAAAGTTTTTGCAGAACAATGACGGCAAGCAATTTTACGCCGAAGTGCAGCGCGCGCTCATGGGTTTCCTCGGCAATAAGCTCAATGTGGCGGAAGCGGGGTTGGTCACGGAGGATATTCAAAAATTGTTGGAGGATAAAAAAGTGGCGCCGGCCGTGGTTGCGGCTTACCTCAATTGCCTGCACACGTGCGATTTTCAGCGCTTCGCGCCGTCGCAATCCAATGGCGTTGAGATGAAGCAGTTTTACGATCAAGCACAAAGCGCCATCGAACAAATGGAGGAGGCGCTGTGAGGGCGTGGCTGCAAACTTCACCCAACAACTCCCCCCGTGAGGAGAGTGTGCTTCAAAGTGTTCGA
Source organism: Candidatus Zhuqueibacterota bacterium (assembly GCA_013361015.1). GTDB lineage: Bacteria > Zhuqueibacterota > Zhuqueibacteria > Zhuqueibacterales > Zhuqueibacteraceae > JABWAN01. Next base: position 1,693 of record JABWAN010000846.1, read on the forward strand.
GTTTCGTGGTGTTATCTAAGCGCCGAACAACATCCCCCGAACCCCCCTCAAGGGGGGAATAAGCTGCGCGTTATTTTTTTTGTTGCTGTGTTGCTTTTCTCCTCGCTCGCGTTTGCCGATGAAGCGGCGACGCTCTTTCAACAAGGTAATCAAGCCTATCAAGCGGGAGACTATGAGCGCGCCGCGGCGGCGTTTGAAAGAATCATCGCGCTGAAAAAAGAGAACTGGCAGGTTTACTATAACCTCGGCAACGCCTATTTCAAGCAACGCAAAAACGGCCTCGCCATTCTCAACTACGAACGCGCGCTACAGCGTAATCGCGCGAATGAGGATATTCGCTTCAATCTCGATCTTGCAAATCTTTCGATCACCGATCGCATCCTCGCACCGCCGCGCTCGGTGGTATTGGTTTGGCTCGATAGCGCGTTGAAGTTTTTCTCGCTCGAACAAGCGGCCGGGTGGGCTTTGCTGTTTTGGTGGGGCGTGTTCTTGGGATTGATTCTTCTTTTAGTGGGCAGAAAAGAAGGCTTGCGCCAATCCGGGCGTTGGCTTGCATGGATTGCCGGAACAATTTGTTTGCTCTTTGCCGCGATTTTCTTTTGGCAGTGGTATGAGCAAAAAACGGAGCAATACGGCATCGTGCTCGCACAGCGTGTAACTGCACGCAGCTCGCCCGCGGCGGACGCCACGGAAGTATTCATCATTCACGAAGGCGCGAAAGTGAAATTGCAAGAACAGACCGGCGCATGGCTGCGCATCCGTCTGGCCGATGGCAAGGTAGGATGGTTGAAAGCGGAGAGTCTCGCGAAGATCTAAAAGATGGAGTGTTGGAGCAATGGAGAATTGGAGTTTTGCTTTTTACATTGCTCCATTACGCCATTGCTCCAAAAAGAATTTTAAAACCCGCTGGGCGTGAGGAAATACGTTTTTTGATATTCCCCTTCTTCCAAACCCGTCACGGTGTTTGGAAAATTCCAACGCTGCACTTTGTCCCGCACGTTAGCTGCGACCTCTTCAATCTCGCGGTCGAGCGCAATGACTTCGGAGTTTGAAAGGTTGCCCTCCTCGTCCATAATACATTTCACCCATAATCGTCCCGCCAAATTGGGATTTGTTCGCAATGCTTTGCGATACGCGTACGTGATCGTCATGTTCAACTTGTCAATGACGTGCAAAGGCGCGCGTGGGTCTTGAGTTTGATGAGTATGTTCCGGCGATTGCCGCTGGCCCTTGTTTGTTGATTGCGATTTCGGATCTGGCGTTTGGGGTCTGTTCGGGAGCGGCTCCTCACTCGAAAGAATGACTTCCGACGGCATCGGCGACGGCCTCATAGGGCGCGGCTCCTCGAGCTTCCCTTCGATATAGTTGAGCTTGTTGAACTGCGCGTCATTTTTTTTCTCCAAATCATTCAATCTTTTCTCATGCTGTTCGAGGTCTTGCTGCATGGTCTCGACCGCTTGCAGCTTGCGTTGAATTTCCCCGATGCCTGCGATCAATGAAGTGAGCGAAATTCCCGACACTCCCAGAATCAGGCCGAGGCGCTCCATGCGCTTCCACCAACTTGTGTGCGAGGCCTCTCTC
>JABWAN010000847.1 GCA_013361015.1 Candidatus Zhuqueibacterota bacterium
AAGCAAGTTTGATAATCTTTATGGCTGCCGCGAATCTCTGGCTGACGGTATCAAACGCGCGACGGACGTGATGATTGCAGGCAAGATCGCGATTGTCGCGGGTTTCGGCGAGGTCGGCAAAGGCTCGGCGCAATCACTGCGCGGTTTCGGTGCGCGCGTGATTGTGACGGAGGTCGATCCCATTTGCGCGTTGCAAGCGGCGATGGAAGGCTACGAGGTCGCAACGATTGAAGACTATGTCGAGCGCGCGGACATCTTCGTCACGGCCACCGGGTGCAAAAACGTCGTCACCATTGAACATTTGAAGAGAATGAAAGATGGCGCGATTGTGTGCAACATTGGCCATTTCGATATCGAGATTCAAGTCGCGCAGCTTAATGCCTTCCCCGGCATCAAGAAGATCGAGATCAAGCCGCAAGTGGACAAATACATTTTCCCGGACGGCCACGCGATTCTTCTCCTCGCCGAAGGCCGCTTGGTGAATCTGGGTTGTGCCTCCGGCCATCCTTCGTTCGTGATGTCCAATTCCTTCACGAACCAAGTGCTCGCGCAGATCGAACTGTTCAATAACAAGTATGAGATCGGCGTTTACGTTCTACCCAAGCACTTGGATGAAAAAGTCGCGCGCTTGCACTTGGAAAAAATCGGCGTGAAGCTCACCACGCTCACGCAGGAGCAGGCCGAGTACTTGGGCGTGCCGGTGAATGGGCCGTTCAAGCCGGATTATTATCGCTACTAAGCTGCACTCGGTCTCAAGTTCGTCATCCTGGAAAGACTTTTTCTCGTCGTCGGTATGCAATCTTAGCAAGAAGCGTGAACGACGAGTAAAGAGATTCCTATGGAATGACAAAGGCAAGCAAATGGCAGGATCACTCCTGCCCTTTTTATTTGTGTAAAATTATTTCTTGGATTTCAAGCACTGCTTCTATAAAATTACTGTATAGCGCGCCGCCTTCGAACAAAAGCCCCTCGCCCTCGTCTTTAGAAACGGATGCACTTGCAGCATTTGCGGATTTCAGAAAGGACGACCACCATGCTCATCAAACACGAAAAAGACTGCCAGGAAATCATTGCAAACGACGGCTGCCGTTTGCGTGAGTTGCTCCATCCCGAGCGCGACCACGCAGATATTTTATATTCGCTGGCGATTGCCTACGTCGAGCCTGGCAAGGCCACGTATCAGCATTACCTGCGCCAGTCCGAGGTGTATTACATCATCGCAGGCATCGGCCGCATGCATATCGAGGAGGAAGTGCAGGAAGTGCAACCCGGCGACACGGTTTACATTCCCAAAGAAAAGAACCAGTGGATTGAAAACATGGGCGAGAACGTGCTCGTGTTCGCCGCGCTCGTCAGCCCGCCCTGGCGCGAAGAGGACGATGTGCGAATTTGAAATTCCCGCCCACGAAACACTCAAAATACACGGAAAAAAATCGCGTGATTCGCGTGTTTCGTGGGCCGCTGTAATTATTCCCACCCAACTGGACTTCCATGCGAATCGTCTGCCTGCCTTTGTTTATCGTCCTCACCTTCTTCGCCTCGATCGGCTTCGATACTCATTTAGTCCAAAGCAACGCTGCTCGCCTGCCCAATCGCGAAGAATTGTGGCGCAGTATGATGGAGAGTCGCCGTCTCGTCGTCATCCATTCAGGCGCGGATGAGCGCACCGCGCAGGGCTATCGCGAATATTTGAGCAACGCGCGCATGCGGCGTTTTCCACTGACGATCGCTACCGACGCCGAGTTTGCGGTGGACAGCCTCGCGCACGTGCCGTTGCGCGTGCTCGGCGCATTCAGCACCAATCGCCTCATTCAAAATTTGCTGCCGGGTCTGCCTCTTGCACAAATTCCCGGCGGCTTTCGTTTCAGCGGAAAGGAGTATCGCGATTCGAGCGACGTGGTTTCGCTCTTCTATCCGAATCCACTGAATCCTCGCATGCAGCTTCGCCTCACCACCGGCAATAGCGATGCGGCGATTCTGCACTACCTCAACAATCGTCAACTCTACGGCGTGGAAACCGGCGACTATTGCGTGATCTCCAAAGGCCGCATCGACCTCATCGGCTTCTTTCAAGACGCAGGCACGCACGCATGGCAAACCGCGCATGCACGAGAGTATCGTTTGGATTCCGAACAAACGCCAAGCTTTGAGTCGGAGCATTTCTCGTTCATCGTACACGGGCAGAATTTCAAGCACGAAGAGCTGCAAAAGTTCGCCGAGCAACAGGAGACGAAGTTGCACGTGCTGCTTCAGCGTTTGAACATTTCAAAAGCGCAGGCCGACAACTTACTCAAGCTCACCGTGCATTTGTGGAGCACGCTCGAAGAGAAGGCGCTGTTCACACGCCGCTCGGAGTTGTGTCATGCGGATTGGTCGCGTTGGGAAGTGCATCTTATTTGGAACGACAAAACGCGCGGTGATGATTTCATGGCCGAGGCTGAATGCTTCATTCAAAAGCTTCTTCCTCAAACCGCCTCCGCCGCATTGCGCGAAGGCCTGGCCGTGGCGCTTTCACAAAACTGGCGAGGTGTGGGCTTCGAGGCGTGGGCCGCGCGCTTGCTGGCAACGAATAACTTCGTTCCGCTCGCGGAACTTTTTCAGCCGGAGATTTGGCGAGCGGAGTCGCCCATTGCGCGGCAGATTCAACTCGGCAGCTTTGTGGATTTTTTATTAAAGCATTTTTCCGCGGAAGAATTTAAACAACTCTATCGCGCGTGGCCACAAAGCGGCGCACCGCAAAATTTTCCGCGCGGCGAGACGTGGGCTTCATTAAATAAAAAATGGGAGGAGGCCGCGCGCAGCATGGCTCCGCTTGCGCCGCGACATAAACAGCCGCAAACAATTTCTTCCAAAAACTTTCATCGCGGCTTTTGTTACGCGCATGAGGGCTATCAAATCTTTAACGGCTACATGGGCCATCGTTCGCGCGAAGCTTTGCAAAAGCTCGCGGAGATGGGCGTGAATGCGGTTTCGATCACGCCTTTCGGCTATTTGCGCGATCCCAATCAGCCGGAGTTTCTGCGGCGCAGCGAGGGCGTCAATTCGGAAAATGATGAAAGCCTGTTTGCGAGCATGTATTGGGCGCAAGAGTTGGGCATGCACGCGATGCTCAAGCCGCACATTCTCATGGCCGGCCCGCGTTGGGGCTGGCCCGGCGACGTGACCATGAACTCGCCGCAAGATTGGGAAAAATTTTTCGATTGCTACGAACGTTGGATGCGGCACTATGCGCTGCTCGCGGAGATGTACGGCTTCGATAGCCTGTGCCT
>JABWAN010000015.1 GCA_013361015.1 Candidatus Zhuqueibacterota bacterium
GCTGAGCGGTGGCGGTTTTGGAGAAGGCTATCACGCTTCTCCCCGCGGACCAAGCGAGGAGCCGCGCGAATACGTGGATCACACTGGGCATGGCTTATCTCAAGCAACACGTTTTTGCCAAAGCCCGTTCGGCTTTTTTGCAGGCGGAGAGAATTGCCACGGGCGGCAATATAAGAATAATCCAAGTGGAATCTCGTCTCGGACAAGGCCGGGTTGCACTGGCGGAAGGCCTGGCATTGCAAGCGCAAGCGTATTTTGTTTCTTCTTTGGACATGGCCAGACGCATACACGAAGAGAGCTTGGCCGCAGAAGCACTCTACGGCATTTCGGAAGCACAAAGGCAGACGGGGAATGTCGAAGAAGCTTTAGCCACGCTTAATCGTGCATTATTGCTCGGCGAGACTTTGCGTACTTCGCTGCACGACGATTCTTCACGTGTGAGCTATTTCTCGGTGCGACAAGATTGGTTTGATACCGCGATGCTCTCTGCGTTGCAGCTCGGCGATACCAGCGGCGCGTTCCATTACGCGGAGCGGGCGCGCGCGCAAGCTATGCGTGACGCACTCGTGGCCGGGGCGCTTGCCCGTGACACCTCGGCGCTTGCGCCGGCCAGTTGGTTGACGATTCCTCCGACGGGGGATTTGCAGCGCCGCATTCCGGAAAACGTGCAAGTGTTGGAATACCGTGTCACGGCAGATACGCTCCTGCTTTGGTTATTGGAAAGCGACAAGGTGCGCATGCGGCGCATCGCGATCACGGCCGCAGCGCTCGAAGATACGGTGCAGCAATTTCTCCAAAGTGTGGGCGCGACTGCTTACGATGACTTTCGCCGCCGCTGCAAGGACAATCTCGCACTGGTCTACTTTCAGAACCAACGCCTGGGCAAAATTCTTTTTCGAATTTTACTGGAGCCGATTGCGCGTGAGCTTGTGAAGGAAAAACACTTGTACATTATTCCGGATGCGGGGTTGCACCTTATACCGTGGGGCGCGCTGGTGGATGCCGAAGACAAATTTTTCGGCGCCTCGCACGCTTGGGCCAAAGCTCCGAGCCTCACAATTCTGGCAAGCGAAAGTACTTCGCACGCACACCCTCCCATCAACGCTGCCTCGCAGTTGTTGATGGTCGCCGGTGAGTGGGCCAGCACGACGAAGCAAAAGCATTCACTGCAAGGAATGTTCAAGAACTTCGCCCTGCTGCACGAAGCTCGTGCAAGCTTTGAGAACGTGCAACAAGCGCTCGCCGCAGGCGCAGACATTGGGTACTTTTCGGTGCGCGCCGTGGCCGACATGCATCAACCTTGGAATTCCTATATGGAACTGGCCGGTGAGCAGGCAGAGTCGCGCTGGCAGCCGCGCAAAGCCTACGTACGAGAATTGTCTGCGTGGGATTTTTCGAAGATTCACTTGCTCATCCTCAACGCATGTGAAACGGCGAGCGGCAAAATCGAGCGCGGAGAGGGTGGAATGAGCATGGCGAGATTTTTCACGCGTGCGCTTGTGCCTCATGTGGTGGCGAGCTTGTGGCAGAATGACGATCACATCTCCGCGCAAATTGTGAACGAGTTCATGCGTGGCCTCCAACAAGAGCAAGATATGATTTATGGTTTGCGGCAAGCCACACGCAGATGCATTGAAGAGTTGCAACGCGATTATCACTATCCCCTGCCTTATTTCTGGGCAGTGTTTGCATTGCATGAAGTAGATTTTTCCAATTCCACACACCCTAAATTCAACTAAACTCTTTGGAGGGTAAAATGTCACACGTCTCCGGACACGTCGATCCCCCACTGCCATCACATGTGAAGGGGCACGTTGATCCACCGCCGCCTGTAGATGCGCAACAAGAAGTGTTTTTCCCGCAAGCTCCGCTGCAGATTTATCCGATTGATCTGGGGCTGGCCTTCGGCCTCACGTCCGCGGTGTTCACGGCGATTGCAATTCTGCTCGCGAAGTTTTCGAATGGCAGCATCACCCTTTTTGAACAAATACTGCCGGGCTTCTCGCTGGCTTCGCTTGCAGGAATCGTCATTGGCTTGTTTTGGAGCCTGGCAGGCGGATTCGTCCTCGGTGTGTTGACCGGCGTGTTTTACAACCTGCGTCTGCGCCGGTATGTTTAGCCCATTGGAGTGATGGAGTGTTGCTGTTCCAATACTCCACGACGCTCAGTCCATCGTTCCAATTCGCGAATGCCTCGACCACCCCATACCTCATAGCAGCGCGCAAAGGCGCAGAGCCGTCGAGATCATATTAATCTCGGCGCGACTTTGCGCTTTTGCGTTTTAGTATCTAAAAAGTTGAATCAGTGCAAAAAAGCAAAGATTTTCGGGACACAAAAAGGAAAGCACGCAAACACATTTTTTGTGTGCTTTCCTTTTTGTGTCCTGTTTAGTTGCGGCTTGTCCGCGTTGGGTCCCACCCAATGTTTTGGCGCCACCCTCAAAACGTGATATTGCCCTTCCGAGGAGCGTAACAAAAAGGCCGGGATAATTTCAATTCCCATCCATAGGCAGGGAGCGCGATTGGAGGTAGGCTTCATAAAACCGCTTGGCCTTCTCGCGATTGAGATTGGCGTAGCAGTAGATGCAGCCGTGCGGGCAGCTATCGTAGTAGCCAAGGTCGCGGCTTTCGTAGCAGCCGCAATCTTCGCGGGTCGGCGCCGCGCGCAAGCGGCGATAGCGTGCCGGCGCAATGGCGCGGATCGTTTCGATATCGACGCAGTGCGCTTTGGCAACTTCGGGCACGGCGCAGAGCGTATCTTGGCAGCAGGAATACAGTGTGTACCCGTAGCTGCGCGCGAGGGCCTGCAAGTCGCGCACGAGTTGCAAACGCTCGGGCAATTGCGGATCCCGAAACTGCACACCGTGCTCGCTTGCGGCCAGCGCGAAATTGCGCCGCACTTTCTGATACCAATCCACAAAAGAAAAATAGCAGCGCGTAGTGTAGCCGCGCAAGCGTTCGGCCAGCTCTCCGAATTTTTGCACGTGATAAGCCGGCGGCGTCAGTTCTGAAAGCACGATGGGATCATAGCGCCAGAACACTTGGTGGGGATAACGTTCGGCGAGACGTTGAAACGCGGCAACTGCAAAGTCCAATGGTGGATTGTTCGTCTCGAGCGTTTTGGGCATGCCATTGATAGTGAAATGAAAATAGAACGCGCGCTCATATAACACCGCGAGGCGGTCGAGATGTCGTTCGAGCGGATGCGGATTGCGCGTCCAAAACACGAGAAAGAGCACATGCTCCGGTCGCAGAGAAAGCCGCACGGGCTTGAAGCTCATGGGGTTGGGATACACGACTTCGCCCTTTTCCACTTGCTGCATGAACCACTCCGCATAGTATGCGGGAATATCGGTTCGGCGGGAGACGGAAATGATGCGTGCCGGCAGTGGAGTTTGCAGGTTCGACATAATCTGACCGCGTGTTTCAGAGTGGACGCGTCACTTACAAAATCGCGAAAAGAGATTTTTTTGTGTGATTTTCCGCAAATGCGATGCAGGGATAACTTACAGTGAAATGGCGGCTTATTTGGCAACGGGGAGCGCATATGGAAATGGCATACGATTTGGATTTCATGCGGGCACGAAAGCATAAAATCACCAAGCGGCATGGACGCCGCTGCCGCCACAGAGGGTAGCACATCTTCGCCACGGATGGTCACGCAAATCCCAACACCCTAGGTACAACCGTGGTTAAAACTGCATTGAACGAACAACTGCGCGAAACGCTCGAACAAGTTGCTGCCCTGTGCCCGTTACGGGCCTCCTTCATCAACGAGTCTCCGACCGTGGAAGGCGCGGATGCTCACGATCGTGGGCCTTGCCCCATGGAAGCCTTTGAGATCGCAGCCGATGCCAATGGCATGGGTTATTCCTTCGCGTGCCGTCATTCCCACTCCGGCATTTGCGCCGGCTATGTGGCCGCACAAGAAGCCGTAGCGAACAACCGCTAACACGCGCTATTGGGCGGTTGCACTTTCCGCACGCTCATAAAGCCACGTGACGAGCTTGCTGACTTCCCGGCTGAGCTGCTCCAAATCGCCTTCGTTGTGGATGACGTAATCCGCAAGCTTGACTTTTTCTTCCAGCGGAAGCTGATTGGCCATGCGGTCCCGCACATTGGCCTCATCCACGCCGTCTCTTTGTTGCACGCGCTGCACGCGCAGTTCCATGGGCGCATAGACCACGACCATGACGTCCATGGCCTCATTCCATTTGATTTCATAGTGCAGCGCGGCTTCCACCACGACGATTCTCTCGCCGCGCGCCTGGCGTTGTTCCAACTCTCGCTCCACCGCGCGAATTACGCGGGGATGAATAATGCCATTAAGCTTTTCCAGTTTCTTGCGATCGCGAAAAACAATTTGCGCCAGTGCTTTGCGCCGCAGGCGGCCGTCGGCATCGTACATGTCCTCGCCGAACTCTTCTTTGATCGCCTTGATAATGCCGACATTGCTATCTGAAAGCTCGCGCGACAGTGTATCCGCGTCGATCACGGTGATGCCGGCGTTGGCCAGCATGCGCCGCACTTCCGATTTGCCCCCGCCAATGCCTCCGGTCAATCCCACGACAAGCATGTGCGCACTCTCTTTCTTCTGAACGAGTTCAGAGTTAAACATATTTGGCGTGTTGGAGTATTGAAGTATGGAGTTCCACTGCTCCAACACTCCACGACTCCATTACTCCACTGATCCATATCACTCCGACTTGCTTTCACCGCACAATCACGAATTTCGTCCACGCCGTTTCCTGCCCCGCAGTGATATAGCACAGGTACACGCCCGAGGGTAGCAATTCGCCGTTGGCATTGCGCGTGTCCCAATGGTAGCCGCCATCGCCGTCCTTTTCTTGCAGCGTAGTCAATACACGGCCTTGTTCATCCAATATGGCAATTGTTGCGCTCTCGGTCAAGCCCGCAATTGTAAGCTGTGCATGGCGCGAGGCTAGGAAGGGATTGGGGTAAATCAAAACATGGTTGAGCTCGTTGCGGGCCGGTGCAAAACCGAGAGCATCGCCTTCGCCGGGAAAGAGCGCGAGGCCGCTGCGGCTGCGCACGCCGGTTGCGGTGATTACAAAACGGCGGCCGAGCGGCGCGATCAACCCGTTGCGCAGCGCCAAGCGCACGCTCGCAGGTTCAGTCGCAACCACTTCCGCACTCACAAAGCCGAGCGCCTCGGCGAAGCGCGGTTCAACCGTGAGCGCATAGTTTTGCACCGCGCGGGCCGAAGTCTCTTCGACCGGAAGATTGAATTGCAGCACTACAGCTTGCGGCGATTCCAGCTTTGCGGAGGCGAGATAGAAACGCGGAGGCTCCGCCCTCACTTCGAAATCAGCCGCAGCGGCCGTGGTATCAAGTGCCACGCCGTTCGCATCGAATGCGTTTGCCACTTTGATCGTGTATTTACCGGGCGGAAACGGATGCCGCGGAAACGCGAGAATGACTTCGCTGTTGGAGCGACTGAGCGCCACACTTTCGGGTCGTTTGGGCGCAGCGATGTCTTCTTCACTATGCAATGCAAAGTGGTCAAGGCCTCGAATGGCCTCGTTCATAGGCTCATTAAAAGTGACAGCAACATGATAGGGCGGGAAGAAATGCGCATTGAGCACGCGTGGTGCGGCTGAAGCACGCACGCGGACTTCTCTGGTAAGCGGGCCGATTGGGGTCGCGTTTTGTGAATCGATGGTCGCCACCGCGTAGCGATACACTTGCTCGGTGACCAGCGCTTGGTCAACAAATTCCGTGCTCGCCGTCGTTGCCAGCAGACTTCCGGCAGAATCAGCGGTGGCGCGATAGATGGCATAACCTTCTGCGCCTGCCACCGCGCGCCACTGCAATCGCAGCCGGTGTGCATCCAGCAGCGTGGCTTCGAAGCCGAGCGGCGCCGGCGCACCGGTGGCATCATTGGGCAAAGCAAACGCACGGATGCGTTCGCCGTCGGAAAAATAAAACGCCGCGGGCCGGCCTTGCTCCAAAGCCGCCACCACCGTGGTATTGCTACGGCCGGGCTGATAGTGCCACACCACTTGCGCATGCGCGTTTTCATATTTCACGACGTAGCTGTGTGGAAAGAGATTAAGAAAGAGTTCCTCGCGGCCGTCGTGGTCGAGGTCGCCTGCGCCGAGACCGGCCTCGAAATCTTTGGGTGCTTGCAAGCCGAAGAAACGCTGCTCCCAAATTACTTCGAACTGATTGTCGCCCGAGGCGCGATACATGCGAAAGAGCCAATGGCGGCTGTCGAATTCGTGTTCGGCGTTGAGAGCCAAATCCGAATGGCAGCCCGCGGCGAAATCTTGTTTTCCATCGCCGTCGAAATCGCCGGCGCGTATGAAATCGATGCTATCACTGAGCGGCAGGCTATCGCTCCACGCCGGCACGAGACGATTGTTTCCAGCAGCTTCGTAGATATAGAGGTCGCCGTCGGAATCGCCGAGCAAAATTTCCTGCCGGCCGTCGCCGTCGAAATCAGCGATTTCCGCGTGCGGCACGCCGGTCAAATTGTCGCCGCGCGTGAAGTTGCTCAGTTCGGCAATCTTACTGAAAGAATCTCCATCATCTTTCTCCCACACCGAAAATAAATTGTCGTTGCGCCCGATGATTTCCATCTGCCCGTCGCGGTCGAGATTGGCAAAGCGCGCAGCCCAAAAGCCATTGGTATCCGCCCACATGAGCCGCGCTGGGAATGTGGCGGCGTTCGCGGCTTCATAAACAAAACTCTGCGCGCCGTAGCCTGCAAGAATTTCGAGCCGGCCGTCGCCATCACTGTCGCCGACGTCGCGTGGCAGCAAGATGCGAGCGCTTGCGAAGCGCTGCGTGAATCCGTCTTCCGTGCGCTCGAAAATCGCCAATGCACCGAGGCTATTTGATTCTCCGTAACGCGAAAGTACCAGCTCGCCGCGGCCATTGCGGTCAAAGTCCGTGGCTTGATTCAAGAGATAGCCCGCGGGCGCGGGCGTTGCGAGCGACAGTTCCACCAACGGGAGAGTATTTACCTCGGGTTGATCAAACCGCAAGCGGTAATAATTTTCATGATTATCCTCACGCGATTCCAAGCCCGATTGATTTGCGGCCACGAGATAGAATTCGATTTCTCCGTGCTGCGTTGGAGGCAAAAAATTCAACCGATGCTTCGTTGTCAAATAATTGCAAGCGCGAGGCGTGAACGATGCACTCGCGCCGCTTGGCCGCCACCACAGCACGGGTTGGCACAAATCGTCCGTGGCGAATTCCAGCAGCGCGCAGTGCCGGTCGCCGGCAATCATATATTGCCAACGCACGTCGCGGATTTGCGGCGGCGTGCGATCAAAAAAGATGCGCACTTTGTCTTCCACCATCGGCCCAGTTTGTTGGTGTACTTGCAAGCGCAATGTATAAACGCCGTCACTCAGATTTTGCAGCGGCCAGCGGCCGAGCGAGTCGTCCAACACTTGGCGACCGCGCGCGCGGTTGAGGAGATGCCATTGCACGGGATTATTGCCCGCGCCATAGGCCAGCTCATATTCGGAAACGAAAGCGCCGATCACAGTGCCGCGAATCACGAAGTTGTTCTCATGCGGGGACAAACCGGAGTCCATGAGCGGCGCGTGAATCTCCGCACGCGCGACATGTTCCAATTGCAAAGCCGCAAGCGCATCGATGCGGCCCGCGCCGAAGAAACGATCCCATCCCGGCGAGCCGAGATCGCGCGCGCTGTTGTGCAACGCGGCATGCACCATTTCATTGTTCATGCCCGGCGAGCGCGCGAGCAACAACGCCGACAAGGCGGAGACCAGCGGCGCGGCCGCGGAAGTTCCGGAAAAGGGCGCATACGAATTTTCCGGCATCGTGGTCCACACCTCCTCGCCGGGCGCAACCACATCGAGCCTCAGGCCGTAACTCGAAAACGACGCGCGTTCGTCGGAGGAGGTGCTGGCGCCGACGGAAATGGTTTCCGCAAAGCCGGCAGGATAGTACAACTCGTCGGAGGCGGAATTGCCCGCAGAGGCCACGAGCACGGCGCCGTGGCGATGCGCAAAACGTATCACCTCGCGCAGCATGGGCGAAATCACGAGGTCGCCGAAACTCATATTGATGACGCGCGCGCCGTTCAGCACGGCGTAAACAATCGCGGAGGCCACGTCATCTTCTTCGAGCAGGCCCTGGCTGTTGCCCGCGCGCAATGCCATGATGCGACTGTTCGGCGCCAAGCCCGCAATGCCGATGCGATTGTTGGCGGCGGCTGCAATGATGCCGCTCACCGCGGTGCCGTGGCCGTTCTCATCCGAGGGATCGTTGTCGCGCTGCAAGTAATCGCCGCCATCGGGAAGATTGGGCGCATCCGTGAAATCCCAGCCGATCACGTCATCGATAAAGCCGTTGCCGTCGTCGTCAATTTGATTGTAATCTTCCGCATCCGCGCGGCCGTTGCGGTTCAAATCTTCTTTCGTATTGCTCCACAAATTCGGTTGGAGATCGGGATGATCCAGGTCGACGCCCGTGTCGATCACGGCCACGAGAATATCCCGCGAGCCGGTTGTAATCTCCCACGCCTCAACTGCGCGCAATGTTGCGAGCGCCCATTGCTTGGCGAAGAGAGAATCGTCGGGTACAATTCCCCCCTTGAGGGGGCTGTTTTCTTTGGCGGCGATGTGTTCTGAACTCATGGTTGCATGCTGCGCTTCTTGGCGATCCACCTCAGCTTCCATCATAGACGAAGCCACGAACGTCCCCCTAGCCCCGTTCAAGGTGGGAGTTCCTGCACAGCGCAAGATGTGATTGAACTGTGCGTATTCTATTTCGGAGAATCCCTCGAGCTGTGAAATGACAGTGGCAAGAGCGACGGAAGGCTGCTCATAACGCAGCAAGAGAAATCGGCCTTCCTCAAAAGTAAACTGCGCCGGCAACGCGGTTGCAGCGTGATGCTTGCCGGCTTGCGCGAGCACGGTTTGCAGTTGCGCACTTAAAACTTGCAGGGAGATTTCTTCGCCCTTGAGCAGTGCAGCAACAGAAGGCGAAAGCTTGAGTATGAGTTCATTGGGCACGAAGCTTTGCGAGAAAACGCGGGCCGCGGCGAATGCGAGAAGGAGAGCCGCCCATTTCAATGCGCAAGATCGCAATGCGAGGCTGGTGCGAGATTGGATAGCGTGCATGAAAAGCCGTGCTGCTTTTAGTATTCTGAAGAGAGATCAAAAGGGAATGCTGAGATTGAGTTGGAATGCTTTTGAAGAAGAAGCCGCGCCCAACGGCGAGGCCGGCGCGACAAGCAGAACCTCGAGAAGATTGATTGCCCAAATGCTGCCCGCAGCAATGAAAGCAGCATTGCGCACACGATAGCGTTGGTTGTAAATGTCATAGCGGCGCGCAATCTGATTCGCGGTGTTCGCATCGAGGTAGCTGCGATGCGCCTGGCTTTGCGCAACTTGAAACGCGAGACCCGTGCCCACGGCGAGTAAAAAGCCGGTTGTGTAAATCGCGCCGCGCGTGTGCTGGTGGAGATGGCGCTGCCCCCAACCCGGCAAGAGCAACGAACGCCGCAAAGCTCCCAGCCGTTGATCTTTGATCATCACGTATTTAATCGCCGGCTTGCCGGAAGACAATCCCACACGATATTCATTTTTTACTTGCTCGAACATGCGCACGATTTTGGGTGAGACGAGCAGACTGTCCAGAGTCAAATCAGGTTGCAGTGAGAGCGCACTTTCAAAATTACTGCGCGCGACTTCGGGCTGCTGATGCAAGTAACCGAGGTAACCCATAATCAGGTGGAGCTGCACCAATTCTGTCGCAGAATATGCTTCGCCGTGCTCCAGAGCGAGACGGCCCAAGCGTTCGGCTTCTTCAAATTTGAGCGCTTCATATGCGCGTTGCACTTGCACGAAGGGGGGCGGGTTTTCTTGCGCGTGCAATTTGAACGCGAGCATAAGATAGATGAAGAAGCATAAAAAACTTTTGCAAAGTAGAAGGCGTCGACTCATTCCTCCCTTGATGGGAGTGTTCTTTGCACCTTCGACGAATGTCATTCTGAAAGGAACTTCCCCGGCGCTGGCGACGCTCTTCTTTGTCATGCTGAAAGCATTTTTTCCCGCGCCGGTGACACTCACCTGTGCGAATGACATGAAAGAGGCGGCGCTCTCCGCGGCATTTGTTCTACGCGCAACACCCCCCTGGCCCCCCTCAAGGGGGGAATAGCCGGAACTGTGCAATAACGCTTTCAGTGGCGGCCTCCTTCGTGATTCAGTTTGAGAATTTTTTTCGTAATCTGCTCCGCGCCCGCGCGCACCAGTACGAAATACACGCCATTGGCCGCCTCGCGCCCGATTTCGTCGCGGCCATCCCACAATGCGAGGTATCGTTCCGAGCTATTCGTCATGGTCAAGAGGCGCACGCGCGTGCCATCGAGAGCATAGACTGCCGCGGTGAGAGTTTTGTTTTTGGATCGCACGTTGTGGACGAGGAGCTGCACTTGCGTTGCGAAAGGATTGGGATAGCTCAGCAACTCGAGAGTAACTGGCAGGGTTTTGCTCTCACTTTCGACAACAGTAGCGAATGGCGGAGTGACTTCCAAATCTCCGAGCGCAGTTTTGTTCGCGTTCAATCCGCCGGCGATAAAGAGACGACCACCCAAGACCGCGGCGGCATGCAGCTCGCGCGCGGTGTTCAGCGACTCATCTTCAAACCACTGGCTCAAAATTGGGTCGTAAAACTCTACGGCAGCCGTCGGTCCTTCCTGAGTTGAGCCGCCAATCGCCCACAGTTTGTTTTGGAAAATAGCGGCGGCCATATTGCCGCGCGCGAGATTCATGTCGTTGCGGCGCGTTTCGCCTGCGCTCGAATGATATCGTTCCAAAACCGCGACCGGCCCGTGAAAAAGGCCGCCGAACGTGAACAGCGAATCTTTCCAACTCAAAGCCGCCAGCGAGGCGCGCGGCACGGTGAGTTGCCAAAGGCTCGGCTGCCATTCGTTGGTGGCGGCGTTGAAATGTTCAATGCTTTTTAGATAGACCCCGTTTTCGGCAAATCCGCCGATGGCCAGGAGTGTGTCATTATGCACCGCCAGCGCCGGACCATCGCGCCCAACCAACAATTGCGGCGCGAGCACTTCCCAGCGATTGCTTGACGCATTGAAGCGTTCGACCGTGCGCAATACAAAATCGTCCTGGCTCCCGCCGACGACATAGATTTCGTTATGATACACGATGGCGGCGGCATTGAAACGCGCTTGCTGCAGATTCGCTGCAAAGGTCGACCACTGCTGCGCCGCCGGATTGTAGCTTTCTACAGTTGCCACGGTTTGGCCTTGCGCATCACGCCCGCCAATGACAACAATTTGGTTTTGCCATGCTACGGCCGTGAGCCCATAGCGCGGCGTCGGCATCGGATCCAGTTTTTCCCAAGGCAGCAGTTGCGCCATGGCCGCGCTGCCGCTGAGCCACAGCCAGCTAAAATGCCATACTACCCACTGTTTGGTCGTCAACAGTTTCATTTCGAGGATTCCGAGATGAAGCTTGAATAAACAAAACTCCAGATTACATCATCGGCGTCTCGCCCTTCACTCCCGGCGCAGTTCGATATTTAGTGTGTCTTTGCTACCCGCAATGAAAGCACGTTTCATTACAAACGTTTCGCGCTCGGGATGAGAAAAGGTGAGCGTGTGCGTGCCGGGCGTCAGCATGATTTCCCTCAGCGGCGTTTTGCCATAGGGTACGCTATCGACAAACACCTCGGCCCACGGCTGCACGTTGACTTTGAGCAATGCCACGTTTTCCCACAGCGAAACGCTCAAATGCAAGGTGTCGGCTGCGGTTAATTCCAAAACGCGCTGCACCGTTGGAAAGCGCGGATTGTGCAAAGTCAAAATTTGTTTGCCGGCGGGCAGTGCGAAAGTTGCCGGTTCGATATCCACCCTGCCGAGCGTGTCACCATGCCATACGGCATAAGCCACCGGCAAGCACGCGAGGTGCAAATAGCCGAGCGCGGGCGACGCATTCTCCGTACTCAACAACGGAGGCGCCTCCACAGGTTCCGGTTTTTGCTCTTGTGCAGCAGGCATGGCTGCGGTCGGTCGCAAAGCTGCCGTATCGCGCATGCGCTCTGCTGATAGGGGACGTGCAGCTTGAAGCTCGCGCTCGAAGAAAGAGCTGGAATCCTGCCGTATTTGTGCACGCGGAGCCAGAGTTAGAACCGTGGATTGCTTTGCCACATTATCGGAATTGCCCGGCGCACTGCCGCCGCGCAAACGCGTGAGCTGCCACGCTCCCGTGAGCACGGTGAGCAACAACGAAGCGAGCGCGACATAGTGCCAATGCTGTGCTCGGCTTTGTGGGCGCGCCGATGACGCGGCTGCAATCGCTTTGGGCTGATACTGCTCGCCCTCCGCGAGAAATCGATTTAAATCGCTCGCCTCCGCACGCTGCTGCAACTCTGCTTCGCAAGCCGCCAATTCTTGCAGCACAAACTCGGCGTTGGGGCAACGCTGCTCCGGTTTTTTTTCCAGCAAACGATGCACGAGCGTGGCGAGACGCGCGAGCTTGGGGCCGAGCACGTTGCCGAGCGCGGCCGGGGTTTCATGCGTCACGCGATAAATGCGATCAACCATGGTCTCGCCGTCAAACGGAGAAATGGCCGTGAGCATTTCATACATGAGCACACCCACCGAAAAGAGATCGCTAGTTGGCGTCACGGCTTCGCCGCGCGCTTGTTCCGGCGACATGTATTGCGGCGTGCCGGCGATCTCGCCTTTTTCGTCAAAGCTGCCAATCGCGGCCGCCAACCCAAAATCCGTGACTTTCACGCGGCCTTCGGAATCGATTAAAATGTTCTGCGGCTTGACGTCGCGATGTACGATGTTGTGACCATGCGCTACGGCCAGCGCCGAGATGATTTCGCGCGTAAGATAGATCACGAGATCGGGCGGCAGCTTGCGCCCGTGCATAAGCTCCGCGAGCGTTTGCCCTTCGATGAATTCCAATGCCAAAAAGGGACAGGATTTTCCCGAGGGCAGTTGCGTTTCGCCATACTGCAACACACGCACGAGATTTTCGTGCTCGAGCTTGGTGAGATAGGCCGCCTCTTTTTCAAAACGCACGCGCGTGCCGTCATCGGTCGCCTGCAGAACTTTAAGCAGCACGAAGCGACTGCGTTTTTTTTCAAAGGCGCGGTACACCGTTGCATGGCGGCCGCGTTTCAACTCTGCGATGAGTTGATAGTCAGCGATCTGTTTGATCATAACCCCACTCTTTCAGCCGGTAGTGCAGCCAGCGCCGCGAGACGCCGAGCCGGGTTGCGGTTTGAGTAATATGGCCGTCGTTTTCACGCAGCACACGTTCCACCAAACGGCGTTCGTATTGTTCCAGCGTCATGCCGTCCATATAAAGCGGCTCGCTTTCATTGGCTGGAATTTGCAAATCGTTTTCCGCGAGCAAATCGTTTTTGGCGAGCACGACGGCGCGTTCGATGGTGTTTTCCAATTCGCGCACGTTGCCCGGCCAAAAATAGCGCCGCAATTGTTCCATCGCCGCTTCGGAAAAACCGCGCAGCGCTTTGCCGTTTTCTTTGGCGTAGCGATCGAGAAAATGGTGCGCGAGTAGAGGAATGTCTTCGCGCCGCTCACGCAACGGGGGCATTTTGAGATTGATGACGTTGAGGCGGTAAAACAGATCCTCGCGAAAGCGACCGGCGCGCACTTCTTCTTTCAGCGTTTTGTTTGTGGCAGAAAGGATGCGCACATTCACTTTGCGAATTTGTGTTTCACCCACGCGCTTGATTTCCCCTTCCTGCAACACGCGCAACAGCTTGGCCTGTATCGTCGCCGAAAGATCGCCAATTTCGTCGAGAAAGAACGTGCCGCCGTCCGCCACTTCAAACAGGCCGCGCTTGTCGGTGATCGCACCGGTGAATGCGCCTTTTTTATGGCCGAACAACTCACTCTCCAAAAGAGATTCGGGCAACGCGCCGCAGAAGAGCGCGACAAAGGGCTTCTCGCTCAACGCGCCGTTGTAGTGAATGGCGCGTGCGACCAATTCCTTGCCCGTACCGCTTTCACCTTCGATGAGCACCGAGGCGCGCGAATCCAAAACGCGCTCCATGACTTCAAAAACGCTGCGCATCGCTTTGCTCTTGCCGATGATTTCCGAGAAGCGATGGCGCGAGTGCACTTCCGCGCGCAGCCGGCGGTTTTCTTCGCGCAGATTTTGATAGAGCCGGGCGTTTTCCAGCGCAATCGCGGCTTGATTTGCGAACGCATCCAGAAACGGCAGTGCTTTTTGCGTGAAGGCCGAAGCCGCGGAATGGCTGTCCAGATAAATCGCGCCCACGAGACGATTCTTCATGCGCAGCGGCACGCACGCGACGCTGCGAATGTGGTGTGCGATGATGCTCTCGGTTTTGGAAAGGCCCTCGGGCAGATCGCTGTCGTGCCAGACCACCGCATCGCCGCCGGAGAGAATGTGCCGCACGACCGACCCGGAAATCTGCGCGAGATCGGCAATAGCTTCCGGGCTGATGTTTTTCGCGGCGTGTGCGACGAAGCCGGTTTCTGTGTTCGGCGCTTTGAGCAAAATAAAACCGCGCTCCGCGGCCAGGGTTTGCATCGCGGTTTGCAGAATGCGCTCCAACAATTCGTTCGGGTCTTGAATCGAATTGATCTCGCGGCTGATTTCCACCAGCGCGAGCAGCGAAGCGTGATCGATGTTTTCGAGGACGGACATAGGATTTTCAGTTGCTATTCATCGGAACCTTACACTTTACACGTCCCACGAACTGGTGTAACGTGTAAAGTGTAAGGTGGGGCCCGTGTGTTTCCATTTGCAAAAAATCTTACCGCACCTCGAATGTCGCCTCTTTCGAGCGGCTGATGTTACCGTAGCGATCAACAATGCTCACGGTCCAATAGTAGGTGCCACCCGGCAAATCGTGGCTAGTCAAATACGTGGTGGAATCCGGGTGAATGTCGCCGACGCTTTCGAATAGCGTCGCGAATTGCTGTTCCGGTTCGAATTGCGAAATGTCAATACGGAACGAGTAGGTATAAGGCACTGTTGTGCTGTGCCAGGCAAAACGGGGTCGCACACTGGTTCTATGCAAGCCCGCCGGCGACTCGGCGATCGGCGTGGCCTCGATAACGCGCGCCAGTGCGAACGGTTCGGACAGCGTGAGAGCTGCTTCGCGATCATGCGCCGCAATCTGCAACGACTCGCCGATGAAGTCGAATATGGATTTTCCGGGCAAGTCGGCCTCTTTTATGATAAGCTCGAATCTGCCGATTTCCGGGCGAAAGGTCATGTCCTGCAGCGCGCCGTGGGTTTTGCTCAATAGTTGTACTCGGGTTAAATCCTGCGCACCGTCAGCGTCCTGCACGTGCGCGGTGACCACCAAGTTGTAGCTGTCGAGATTGACCGGAAACCACCGGCTGATGCGTTCGGAATAGATGGCAACATTCGTGATCTGCGGAATGGCATTGAGTTGAAAAGCGTACTGCGCCGTTTGGTGGGCGCGCACCTCGACTTCCACGGTGTCGCCAACGTAGCCGTTCTTGCTCGCCACCAGCACGTATGGTTGCGGCGCCAAATCGGAAAAGACCGCCGTGCCTTCGGTGTTTGTGGTCAAAAGATAATTGCCGGGAGCGAGAAAAAGCGTAACATTGGCGAGCGGCGAACGCGGTGGATAAAAGGATTGCGCGCGCACGAGCAGGCTGCCGCGATTTTCATATTTCGGGGAGAGCGGATCGAGCGGATTATCGTGCGGCGCGTCGTCGCAACCGGCAAAAAACAGGGCCACAAGAACCGCGAACGCGAGACGATAACGACCTTTTGTACAAAATAACATGAACAATCACCCAGTGGAATTTTTTAAGGTGATCTCAGTCTTTATGCCGCGTTAATATAGCCATGGCTTTTTAAACTTGCAACCGCAAGTTCGGGCGGTCCGCTTGCAACGCCGATTTTCCCATTGCGCGGAAGGCAAACGCCGCAAAATTCTCACGGGCGGTTCTTGACATTCAAACCAAATTAGCTATATTGTTGCACACCTTCATATAAATTTGAGGAGATGGAAATGGGTCCATGGCTCACTTCGACGTTGGGTTTTCTTTTCGTAATCCTGGCGGCCGTGCAAGTGTGGTTAATGTTGGAAGTGATTGGGCGCGAGCGCCCGCGCTTCAACGCGAAGATCATGTCCGTCCTCCATCGTTGGAATGGCCGTTTGTTTCTGCTGGTTTATTTCGTTCTCGCTTTTGTCATGATCCAACGCCTGGCGCAGAGCAGCGCGCCTTTGGAAGTGCGCACCATCATTCATGCGACCCTGGCTCTCTCCATTCTGCCCCTTTTGTTTGTAAAGATTCTCATCGTCAGATATTACCCCAAAGCGTTCAACTATGTGCTGCCCATTGGCGTGGTAATTTTGGCAATCTCACTCGCCTTCGTCGGATTGATGGGCGGATACTATTTCATCAAAAAGGCGAGTGGCACGTATGTCAGCACTTATAACGCCCAGGCCGGTTTTCTCGATGTGGAAGTGGGCCGCGCCATCGTAATCGATAAGTGCAACAAGTGCCACGATCTCACGCGCGTGTTTACACTGGCGAAAACGCCGGAGGACTGGCTCGCGACCGTCAATCGCATGGCAGAGCGCGACCCGACGTGGTTGAACGCGGATCAAATTCAACAAGCCGTGCATTTTTTGAGTGAGCGGCAAAACCTCAAAAAGGCCGAGCAGGTCACGCCGATACAGGCGGAAACCATTTTACTCACGAAATGCTCGAAATGCCACAATCTCGATCGTGCGTTCAACCAGCGCCGCACCGAGCACGAGTGGAAAATTCTGGTGAAGCGCATGTCCACGCGGCACCGCAGTTGGATCAAC
>JABWAN010000848.1 GCA_013361015.1 Candidatus Zhuqueibacterota bacterium
AACGACATCTGAAAAAGATTGTCGTATCTCGCCGTCAAGCGTTTGATGCACTCGGCGAAGCCTTCCTTTTCGCTCTCCGTTAGGGTGCTGAGGCTAGCAACGTGTCGTTTCGGAATGACGAGCGTTTCAAACGGCCAAACCGCCCAAAACGGCACGATTGCCGCAAAGTTTTCGTTTTGAAAAACGAGGCGCTCTTGCGCTTGTAGCTCGAGCGCGAGATAATCGCAAAGCAGACACGAACCATGCTTGCGCATGTGCTCTTCCATCCGAAGGATTTCTTTTGCCGGCTCGGTTGGAATGGCGTGCTGCGCCCAAATTTGTCCATGCGGATGGGGATTGCTGCATCCCATCAGCTCGCCCTTGTTCTCGAAAATCTGAACGTGATTGATCTCCGGCATGGCGCCCAACTCTTCGTATTCCCTCGCCCAAAGCGCGACGACGTTTTTAATATCAGCAACCGCCATTTCGGCGAGCGAGAGGTTGTGGCGCGGAGAAAAACACACGACGCGGCATATTCCGGATTCCGGTTTGGCGACCAGCAAGCGATTCTGCGCAAACTCTCCTGCCAAAGTGTTGGGAAGCAATGCGCTGAAATCATTCGTGAACACAAACGTGTTTTCATATACCGGATTCATTTCGCCGTGTGCGCGTTTGTTGCCCGGGCAAAGGTAGCAGGAGGGATCATAGAGCTGGCCCTGGTGGTCGGCATGATTTTCAACTTGGCCCTGCCACGGCCTCTGCATGCGCTGCGGGGCAACCAGAATCCACTCGCCCGTCAGAATGTTCAAGCGCCGGTGCGGATGTATATTCAGATCGAATCTCGCCATGCTGACTCATCACATAAAAGGCAAAATGATTCCACGCTCACCCAAATTGCAACACGATTCTTCGCCTTCAGCCTGCGCATGTCTGAGGCCTTACTGCAACGCACAGGCGGTTCCGGCGCTGGGCTGCACGACGTGCGTTCGGGCTTTGCGTCCCGTGCTGCGCTGATATTCAGCATGAACGACTTCTTCGAAATGTGCGAGCCGATTTTTTTCCACAAGATTCAACGTACAGCCTCCAAAACCTGCGCCCATCATGCGCGCGCCCAACACGCCCGGAATATCGCGCGCAAGCTCGACGAGGACGTCAAGCTCGCGACAACTGACTTCGTACTGGTCGCGCAGCCCGGCGTGTGATTCGAACATCAGCGCGCCGAAGGTCTGCAGATCACCGCGGAGTAGAGTTTCACACGCGGACAAAACGCGTGCGTTTTCGCGGACGACATAAGCACAACGTTGATAAACGATCGGCTCCAGTTCATTCTTGTATTGGTCGAGCAGTGCCAAATTTACGTCGCGCAGGCTCTGGATCGTGGCCTGGTGTCTCCGCAACACGGCCACGCCGGTTTCACATTGGCCGCGGCGCACGTTATATTCTGAAGAAGACAATCGCCGGCTGACGCCAGTATCACATAGCACAAAGCACACCTCGTCGTGCTCAAACGGAAAGTATTCGTATTCCAAAGTGCGGCAGTCGAGCCGCAATACTTTTTTTTCCTGGCCGAAAATGTTGACGAACTGATCCATGATGCCGCATTGCACGCCGACAAATTCATTCTCGGCTTTTTGCGCGAGGCGAACCAGTTGCAATCCCTCGAATCCCAACGCGAAGATCGTATTGAGCGCGAAGGCGAAGCCGGCTTCGATGGCCGCGGAGGAGGAAAGCCCGGCGCCGATGGGCACATCTCCGCCAAACACAACCTCGCACCCCCGCAGCTCGTGGCCGGATTTTTTTATCTGCTCCAGCACACCCAGCAGATAGTTCGGCCATGCTTTGGAAGATTTTCGGATTGCGTTTTGCGAACACGCGAACTCATCGTGCAAGTCCGCAGCGACAAAATGAAACTCTTCGTCGCCGCGCGGCGCAACGGCAAACCATATCGCCCGGTCGATCGCAGCCGGGAGCACAAAGCCTTCGTTGTAATCGGTGTGCTCTCCGATGAGGTTTATTCTCCCCGGAGATCGCACCATGATTTTGTGCTTCCGGTCTCCGAATCGGGCCGTGAAGGTCTCCGCGATGATGCGCTGCTTATCGTGCGAGGATATGTTCATACTTTTACCATAACAATAGAGGTTTTCAATGCGCGTCACTCGTTGGGCTTTCTATTGTAGAAGAAAAAAACGCCGCCGGCAATAACCATGACTGCGCCCCACCAAATGTTGGGGTGCAACTCAGCGAATACCGTGTGCGTCTTTGCCTCGAAAAAGAAAAGATACAGGCCCGTGAACAGAATGATGGATCCCATGCCGAGCAGCATCAATCCGACAAAGTACCAAATTGGTTTCATCTGAACAGTTTTGGCGCTCATGTTTTCTCCCTACCAAAAATAAACGTTCAAAGCAATCACAGCCAACATCGAGAGCACCGCGTAAAACTCCGGTGTTTTGAAGATTGGAACGTGCGCGACCGCCGCCTCTTTGCTCAAACCTTTCACGAGACCGACCAGTTCTTCTTCCGGCTTGCGCGCGGTCACGAAACTGACGGCAATGGTTACAACAAAGCAGATGAGCCACGCCCACCACGCCCGCCAAAAATTCGCGGCCATGTCGCTTGCTACGCTTGAAAGCGTGATGAGGCTTTTGTCGATCCAATCGAATTTCACCGCCAAAAAGAGCGCGACCGAAGAACCCATGCCCGCGAGCAATCCCCAAAAGGCGCCATTGGGCGTAATCCACCGCACGAACATTCCCAACAGCATGGTTGCGAACAGAGGCGCATTCACCCAAGAGAATATCGCTTGCATGTAATCCATGATGCTCGGAAAGCTTTTCGCCCAATACGCCGTGGCCACGCTGATGAAAATACCAGCGATGGTCGCGGCGCGCCCCATCCACATGAGATGCTCGCTGGAGGCGTCCTTTTTGAAGAGCGCTTGATAGATGTCGTACGTCCAGACGGTGTTAAACGCACTGACGTTGCCTGCTTGTCCCGCCATAAACCCCGCCAGCAGCGCGGTGATTCCCAAGCCGACGAGGCCGATGGGATAATACCGAGCGACGAGCAGCGGAAGCGCGGAATCATAGTTCACGACCCCGCCATCCTGCAAAAGCGTGAAGCCGCTGTCGGGATCATGGGAAAGAATATATGCAATCAATCCCGGCACGATGACCAGAAAGGGAACCGCCATCTTGAAGAACGAGGCGAGGATCGGCGTTTGCCGTGCGGCGCGCAGATCTTTCGCCACCATCGCGCGTTGTACCACGAGAAAATCCGTGGTCCA
>JABWAN010000849.1 GCA_013361015.1 Candidatus Zhuqueibacterota bacterium
GCGTTTTGCAGCGATACGTACCAGCAGGAAGCTGCGCGCCCAATGCGAACGTGAAGGTCACTGCTTGGCTTGCTGCTAATGGATAGATCGCATCCGTGCACGCGCGCCCTTCTTGCTCCAAAGCAACCTGCCATTTGCCGGATTGCCGCCGCTCCAAAACGGAGGAACAAAGATTATGGCCTACGGCTTTATCCATTTCATTCGCGAGCGTGATCGTGAGGCTTTGATCCGTAGTGTATTGCGCACGGTCGGTAAAATAACGCACCTCATCGGACGAGCCGAAGATGCCTTCCACAAAACTGCAACTGCACAAAAAGGCGGCACAAAGCAAAGCGAGAAGGTAACGCATGGTATGTTCCATTCATTATGCCCGTCAAGTGTGGAGTCGGCAACACTATCTTGCAGAACTCGATAGATCGTTTCGTCCAAACCGGACTTCACTTTTAATTCTGTGGAACTATAGGCTCACCAAAAACGCAAACTGCCACGTTTCCAAATCCGTGGGCGAAGCGCCCATGCCTACGTCGAGGCGCACGCGTTTCGAAGGCTCGAAGCTCAAGCCCAAACGGAAATGCAACGAAGTCTCGCTGCGGCGCACGGGCGTGGCGCGATAGCGATCGAGGCGCTGCGGCGGATTCTCCGGCCTCGTGCCGCTCGGGGTGATCACAATCAACGAGTCGGTGCGATACCAAATGTCGATCACTTCCTCGGTTTCAATGTGGAGAAATTGTTTGAGCGCCGCCACGTGCGTGGTGAAGCCGCGGCCGAGATAATAGGACAGCGTCACGGGCAGCACGAATCGCGTCGTAGTTGAGGTGCGATCGAGTCGCAGCGTTTTGTCTTCAATACCGATTCTGCTCTCCGGCGTTTGCCACGGCGTGGGCGTGCGTTGATGGCTGGAGCGATAAATCTCCGCGTCTTCATCCATCAACAACTCGCTCTCCTCGAACTCTCCAATCAATCCGATCATGAACTCGCTATTTTCTCGCACGGGCAGCACGACTCCAATCGCAACGTCCGTGCGCGAAACGCTCTCTGCGCCCTCGCCGTGACGATCATCGCTGAAACGCGAACCATAATCCGCTTCATAAATCAAGCTGTCGGGGTAATAGCGGAAGCGATAAAAACTGAAACTGGTGTCTTGCACCGCGTCGCCGTTGAAGAGATCGACCTCTGAATTTTGATGCTCCACGCGAAAGCGGAACGCCATGTCGTTTTGCATCGGCAATTCGCCGTGTGCTCCGAAGTAATTCGTCTTGCCCTCGTGCTTCCAATCGCTCGCGCTGAAGTGCGAATAACGCGAGCGGCTGAAATAATCATTGCGCACGTCGTCCTCGTAGCTGTAAAAACTGCTGTCAACATCATTGGCCGATTGCAAATGCTCGCCGCTCACGCGCCCCGCGAAAACGCCGAGCTGCCGCCGTGCAAAGGTGAAGAGCGCGCCGGCGCTGACTTCATTTTGTTCCAATTCGGCATTCACACTTTTCGCATTAAGATAGCGCGAGACGTAATGATAATTGTCGTCATCATAATCGTTGAAACGCACATAGTCACCGGAAATATCCGTTTGCACGCGGCTCACTTTTGCGCCGAGCGCGAGAAACTTGGCGGGCTTGAACGCAAGATATGCGTCGAACAAGTGCGCGGTTTCGGTCTTTTCATCCAGCCCGTCCTGTTTGAGGTTCGGCTCAAGCTCCGGAAAACCGCGATCGGCCTCGGCGCGCACGCCAAAGGCATCGTATGCGCCATAGTACCAATATGGCACATATTCATAGAACGTCCCTTGATGATGAATCAACTCATAGGCGAGCGCGAATTTAACTCCGGGCAGAAGCTTCGCAGCAACGTCGCCGACATAGAGCGCAGAGACGAGCGGTTCAAGCTTGCGCTCTGCGGGTCGCGCATAATACGGCGGCGCGAAGTAGGCGTTATCATAGTAATAGAGCGGATACACGCGATACTTGGGCGCTTTGGGTTTTTCCGCGCTGCCTTTGAGATCGACATAGAAGCGGCTGCCGTTGATCGTCGCGAGCATGGCAGGCTGCAAAGACATCTCGCTCAAAGGCTCGGGCAGAATGCCGAGCAGGCCCGCATCGAGGTTTTTCAAATTCAACGTGAGCACGCGATGCGGCCGCAGAAAATAATCGCGGCTCTCGAAGCCTTTTTCCAAAACATAATCGCTCCAATACTGCGCGCGCAGTGCGAGGGGACAGAGTATCAAAGCGGCGAGCGCGAGAAAGCGGATTCGGCTTTTCATGTGAGTCTCACAGTTGGATTCACTCGTTGCAAGAAACTTTGGAAACACACTCATATTCATGTCATTCCGGAGGAAACTTTTCCAGTGCTCGGAACATAACTGGTTTTGCGCTCCGTGCCGGGTGCGAGGAAAGATTCTTCCGGAATGACAAACCTGGCAAGATGATTTACTTGGTGTGTAACAATATCATCTTGCGCGTGGCCATCGTATGCCCGCCCGCAACCAAGCGATAGAAATAAACTCCGCTCGGAACGATTCTGCCTGCGACATCTTTGCCATTCCAACGCGCGACGTATTCACCCGAAGCTTGCACGCGATCAACGAGCGTGGCGACGTGCTTGCCGAGCAGATCAAAGATTTCCACTTTGAGGTGTTGTGAGCTTGGAATGGAATAGCGAATGATGGTCTCATGAACCTTATTGCGTGCAAAAGGATTCGGCGCGTTTTGCGAAAGTGCAAAGCCTTGAGGGAGAGTGTTGTCCGGCGGATTGCGAACACCCGTGGGCGAGCTTTGATATTTCCACACGCCGTGGCCGAACGTGGCAATGTAAATCACGCCTTCTTGCTCGCGATCGGCAACAATGCTCCGAATGCCGCGATTTTCGCTCACGCCGTTGGGCGCGGGAATTTCCTGCCACTTGGCGCCGCCATCAAAGCTTTCCCACAATGCCCATGTGTTGGGATTCGCAATCGTGCCGCCCGCAAAAATGTGATTAGGCTCGCCGGAGTCGAGCGCCAAGCCATAGAAATAAACCGGCGTGTTGGCCAAGGCGGTCTTGCTCCACGTTTCGCCGCCATCAATCGTTTTGAGGACTGCGCCTTCCATGCCGGCATAAACTACGTTGGGGTTGTCGGGATGAATGACCAGCGCGTCGCAAGCATTGTCGCCGCTCAGATCTGGATAAAACACTTCCCAGGTTTTGCCTTCGTCTTTGGATTTCGCAATCCATGGCGCGAAGATGCCAGTCTCACCGCCGTACCCCACCGGCCGCCCGGAGCCGACC
>JABWAN010000850.1 GCA_013361015.1 Candidatus Zhuqueibacterota bacterium
AGCACGCCGCGTTGCGTGATTTGAAGCTGGAGGTTGGTGGATTGTGGATTGTGGATTGTGGATTGGATCACACGATCCACGACCAACGATTCACGATCACCGATCTTCGCTCCATGATCTTCGAATCTCACCAAGCGCGCGACGAAGCGTGTGCCTGCACGATAAGCGATTTGATCTTCGTCGTTGTTGGCGAGCAGTTCGTTGAGAAGTTGTTGGTTGCTGGTTGCTGGTGGCTCGTTGCTGGTGGCTTGATTCAGCACCGCAACTATTCCCTCCTTGAGGGGGGTGTGCTTTGCATCAACATCAATGCGCGTGCAGCGTAGTTCCGGATGCTCCGCGACGATCGTGCGCGCGAGGCCCCAGAGAGTTGCAGCAGGCAATTGTGAAGCTTCATCTTTTGCCGCAATCTTCTGCGCATCATTGGTGACAAAATACAAGCGCGGCTTTTTCGCGAGCTTACTTATGGCTTGCACGAGATGCAGCGCGCTCACATTAAGTTGCAGAGCCGCGGCATCGTGCACTTCGACATT
The DNA here is from genome assembly GCA_013361015.1 of Candidatus Zhuqueibacterota bacterium. Lineage (GTDB taxonomy): Bacteria > Zhuqueibacterota > Zhuqueibacteria > Zhuqueibacterales > Zhuqueibacteraceae > JABWAN01. The sequence continues at coordinate 531 of JABWAN010000850.1, forward strand.
TTGAGAAAAGCTCCAGAGATGCACGATGCCGTCAAACGAAGAATGCTCTGCAAAGAAATTTTGCCAAGCCTCGGGCTCATGCGTATTGAGCGCGAAACGATTCTCGCCGAGCGCGTGCGTCGCTTCGCTTGCAAAGACGAGCGTGCAATGTCCCCCTTGCGCCGTGATTTGTTCCGCTAAACTTTCGCCCACACCGGCATTGTCCGCGAGAATGAGCCAGCGTTGTTCGCGCGCCGTCGCCAATGAAGTCGGCAAAGCTTGCGGCTGCCATTGCAAGCGATAGAGCCACTCTTGCCACGTCGTGCTCATGGCGCGCTGCATGGCTTCGCGTCCCGCGCGCTTGAGAATCAAACCGGAAAGCTCCGCGACGGTTTCGCCCGCGGCATTCAACATAACCAAATTTCCGCGCAATGTTTCCGGCTTGACCTGCAGGCTTTGCGCGAGCGCGAGGTGGCACCACAATTCGGTTTGGCCTTCGCGATAAAGCTGAAAGCGCTCGACATTGATGGGCAAATATGCTTCAGCTTCCATCTCACGTGGCAAAGCCGCGCCTAAAATTTGGAAGCACGCATCAAGCAAGGCGGGATGCAGATGATACGCTCCGGCTTCGCCGCCCACGTCTTCGGGCAAATGCAATTCCGCCAGCGCTTCGCCGTCGCCGCGATAGAGCTGCGTGATGCCGCGAAAGTTCGGGCCGTATTCCATACCGCTCGCGCGCATGGTTTCATAATAATCCGCCACCGAAATTTCCGTGGCGCAGCGTTTTCGCAGTTCGTCGAGCGCGACTTGTTTGGGCGTATTTGCTTCAGCCGCAAGCGCAACTTGACCTTGCGCATGCAAACGCCATACGCTTTGCCCGTTTTCCTCGCCGCGTTGCGCCGCGCTAAAAATTTGAAAAGAAGCCGCGCCCGCGTCGTTGCGTTTGATCACGAGGTGCAGCTTTGCGGTTTCGCCTTCGGACAAAACCAGCGCTTCTTGAATCACGAAATTTTTCACGTCGTGTATGGCGTTGCCGAATGCCTCCACCGCCGCAGCGGCAGCAATTTCCAAATAAGCCGTGGCCGGAAACACCACGGCGCCATACACGCGATGATCATCAAGAAACGGCAACGCTTGTGTGGAGAGCGGCAACGCGAACACAACCTCATTGCCCAGCGGCAACGTCAGTTTTTCACCGAGCAACGGATGTGCGCTCCATGCGCTCGTCAATGCCGAGACTTTGGAACTTGCGACCGGCCCGAGATCGACCCAATAACGCTCGCGCGCGAAGGGATAATTGGGCAACAAAACTTTTTTGCGTCGTTCGGGATCGCGTTCGAGTTGGTTCCAATCGATTTCAATGCCGCGCACGTAGAGCGCCGCGAGGCTGGTGAGCATTTCTTGTTCATTCGAACGATCTTTGCGCAAAGAGGGCAACCATGCGGCCTCGCTGGTAGGCAAAGATTTTTTGCCCATGCCCAGCAGCACCGGACTCGGGCCGACTTCGAGATAAACGTCGCAGCCTTGCGCGTGCAGCGTTTGCATGGAGGCCGAGAAACGCACGGCTTCGCGCACGTGGCGGCGGTAGTAGATGCGAGGATCGTCGATCGTGGATTGTGGATCGTTGCTCGTTGCTGGTTGCTCGTTGCTGATCACTGATGGGTGATCACTGATCACTGAAAACTGAACCGGCTGTGCGGTGAGATTCGAAATCACCGGCACGCGCGGCTCGTGAAACGCAATCTCACCGACCACTTTTTCGAACGCGTCGAGCATCGGCTCCATCAACGGCGAGTGAAACGCGTGCGAAACCGTGAGCGCTTTGTTCTTCACGCCGTGCGCGTCGAATGTGCGCACGATTGCTTCCACCGCGCTCTTTTCGCCGGAGATGACGATGTTGGTCGGATCATTGACCGCTGCAATCGAAACACGATCTTCATAACCAGAGAGCGCGGCTTGAACTTTTTCCTCCTCGGCAAAAATCGCGACCATCGCGCCTTGATTGAGCGGCAAGGCTTGCATCAAACGTCCGCGTGCGGCGATGAGTTTGATTGCGTCTTCTAAACGCATCATGCCTGCCACGCATGCCGCGGCATATTCGCCGACGCTGTGTCCGAGCACCACACTCGGCTTGATGCCCCAGGATTGCCACAACTGCGCGAGCGCATATTCGAGCGCGAACAACGCAGGTTGGGTGTAGCGGGTTTGGTCAAGCAAGGAGCAAGGGGCAAGGGGCATGGCGCTTGGCGTTGCTTGTTGCTCGTTGCTGGATGCCAATTGCTCCGCCACCGCGATTCCCCCCTCAAGAGGGGAATTACTGAACAACACTTCGAGCAGCGACACTTCCAAATAAGGCCGCAGCAGCGTATCGCATTTATTCAATGCTTCACGAAAGACCGGTTGTGTTTCATACAGCTCGCGGCCCATGTCGAGATATTGCGCGCCTTGGCCGGTGAAGAGAAACGCGATCTTCGGACGCGAGCCGCTGGGCGCATGGTGATAGTGCGTGCCCTGCGGCGATTCACCTTGCGCAAAAGCAGCGAGCTTCGCGTGCATCCCTTCGGCATTGTTCGCAACCACGGCGAGACGATGATCAAAGTGCGAACGTCCGACATAGGCCGTATAGCAAACATCCGCCAAAGACACTTCGGTGTTTGTGCGCAGATAATCCGCATAACGCTGCGCCAACGCGCGCAAACTCGCTTCGCTCTTTGCAGACAGGCAGAGCAAGGAGCAAGGGGCAAGGGGCAA
>JABWAN010000851.1 GCA_013361015.1 Candidatus Zhuqueibacterota bacterium
GCAGCCCGAGGGTGGGGAAGATGTGTTTGTGCATTTTTCTGCGATTCAAATGGATGGTTTTCGAACGCTGCCGCAAGGTGCGGAAGTTGAGTTCGAGTTCGTGCGCGGTGAAAAAGGATTGCAGGCAACGAAAGTCGTGAAGCGCGCGAAAGCGTGAGCGTCCAGGATATGCCGAGTTTGAATACAACCCCGATTGTTAAGCCATCGGGGTTTTCTATCTTTTATATTTTGTGATTTCAGTTTGAGGCAGGAAGTGAAGTTCGATACGGCGGCAATTCAGAAAATAGCGGAAGTATTGCAGACCGAAGCAAAAGCGCGCGGCAACACGTTTCGCTTGGTACTCGATCATGCCGAGTCGGGCCGCCGGCTCGCGCTGGAAATTTTTCCGGAGATGAAAATGGGGAAGGACCACGGCACACTCATCTCCGTCTACACCAGTTCTTCGCAGTTGCAATTGCATTACTGCACCGGCTATGTGATCAGTGCCAGTCTCGGCGAAGTCATTTTCGTGGCCGAGAATCATGGCCGCGTTTCAGGATTGATCATCGAAAAGGAGGCCGGCTGCTCGCTCTTCGCGAACGTCGACGCTTCCGTGCTCTCCGGTGATTTTACCACGCTCGCGCCGGAAGTCATGCTGTCCGGCATCGCGCTCTCCGTTACGGAAGGAATCCTGCCCAAAGCCAGGAAGCACACTCGAAAAAAGAAAGCTTCCGCGAAAAAGCCCGCCGCACGCAAGCGCGCCCGCTAGCTCCCACCGCAATGCAAGAATACGTGCAGGAATTTCTCGACTATATACGATCCGAAAAGAACGTCGCGGCCAACACCGTCTCTTCTTATAGTTTCGATTTGCGCAACTATTCGCAGTTTCTCGCCGCGCGCGACATCCAATCGCCCCAGCAAGTAACGCCGGTGGAGATTAGAGCCTTTCTTACGGAACTGACGCGGCTCGGCTATGCGACGACAAGCATTGGCCGGCAGCTCGCCGCGCTGCGCATGTTCCATCGCTATCTCGCCGGCGAGAAGTATTGCGCAAACGATCCTTCCGAAAATATTTCCATTCCGCGCCAAAGCCAAAAGCTGCCGCACGTGCTCGATATTCATGAAATCGAGGCGGTGCTCGCGCAACCCGACGTTGCCACCAAGCTGGGCATGCGCGATCGCGCGCTGTTGGAGTTTCTTTATGCCACCGGCGCGCGCGTTTCCGAAGCGACGGAGTTGAGCCTGAGCGATCTCTTTCTCGCGGAACATTTTGTGCGTATATTCGGCAAAGGCTCGAAAGAGCGGCTCGTGCCCATCGGCGAGATTGCGATCACATGGCTGAATGCCTATCTCGCGCAAGCGCGCCCGCTGCTCGCGCGCCAACGCCGCACGCAGGAAAAAGTTTTTCTCAACAAGAATGGCGGCAAAATCTCACGGCTGGCCATATGGAGCATTCTGCGGCGCCACGTCAAAGCCGCCGGTATTACGAAGCAGGCCTCACCACACACTTTGCGCCACTCTTTTGCCACGCATTTGCTCGAAGGCGGCGCGGATTTGCGCGCGGTGCAGGAAATGCTTGGCCATGCGAATTTGGGCACGACGCAAATCTATACGCACCTCGACCGTGCCTATTTAAAAGAAGTGCATCGCCAATTTCATCCGCGCGAGCGCCAGTTTGAGGCTACACCGCGTTGATGCTGCTTGCACCGTTGCGCAGCAAGAGATTGCACGTGCCGTAGCAAGTGTAAACTGAAGATGAGCTATGAAGACCGATACCGACCTCCCACTGCAGCCGTTTTATACTTCTGAGGATTTGCCTGCTTCATATAACGCACACGAGCGGCCGGGCGAATACCCTTATACGCGCGGCCTCTTCCACGAGATGTATCAAGCCAGACTGTGGACCATGCGGCAGTATGGCGGCTATGCAACCGCGGAGGAAACCAACGCACGCTTTCGCTATCTCATCGCGCAAGGCCAAACCGGATTGTCCGTGGCGTTCGATCTGCCCACGCAAATGGGGTATGATTCCGATCATCCGCTCGCGCAAAGCGAGGTAGGCAAAGTCGGCGTGGCGATCTGCAGCCTGGAGGACATGGCGCGGCTCTTTGCCGGCATTCCATTGCAGAGCGTGACTACGTCAATGACGATAAACGCCACGGCCGCGATTCTGCTGGCGATGTACATTGCGCTGGCGAAGCGGCAGAACGTTCCGCTCGACGCCATCGGCGGCACGGTGCAGAACGACATTCTCAAAGAGTACATTGCGCGTGCGACGTACATCTTTCCGCCTGCGCCTTCGCTACGGCTGGTGACGGACGTTTTCGAGTACTGCACGCAGCACGTGCCCAAATGGAATACCATCTCAATCAGCGGCTATCATATGCGCGAGGCCGGCTCGGATGCCGTACAGGAAGTCGCGTTCACATTGGCGAACGCGATCGAGTATGTACGCCACGCCGTCCAGCGCGGGCTCGACTTCAACGTTTTCGGCGCGCGGCTTTCGTTCTTTTTCAACAGCCACAATAATTTTTTTGAGGAAGTCGCAAAGTTCCGCGCCGCACGGCAATTGTGGGCGAAAATTGCGAAAGAAAAATTCGGTGCGACGAACGCCAAAGCCATGATGCTGCGCTTTCATACCCAAACCGCGGGCAGCACGCTCACGGCGCAGCAGCCCGACAACAACGTTGCGCGTGTGACGCTGCAAGCTTTGGCCGCGGTGCTCGGCGGCACGCAATCGCTGCACACCAATTCGCGCGATGAGGCGCTCGCTCTGCCCTCGGAAGACTCCGTGCGCATTGCACTGCGCACGCAACAAATCATCGCCCATGAAACCGGCGTGACCGCGGTGACCGATCCGCTTGGCGGTTGTTATTTGGTGGAAAGCCTGACCACAGAAATTGCGCAGCGCGCACAAGAGTATATCGACAAAATCGAGAGACTGGGCGGTGCGATCAAGGCCATCGAGCAGGGTTTCTTTCAGAAAGAAATCGCCCAACGCGCGTGGGAATATCAACAAGCCATCGAGCGCGGCGACAAAGTGATTGTGGGCGTGAATAAGTTTCAAACGGAAGAAACGCAGAATCTCGCACTCTTGCGCGTCGATCCTAAAATCGGCGCAGAGCAAGCGCAACGCTTGCGCGAGTTGCGCGCGCGGCGCAACGGCGAGTACCGCACCATGATCGCCGGAGCCAGCCTCGTCGTCCCGATCTCGATCTCGATCGTCAAGGCCGCCCGCTTTCTCCGCCGGCCGGAGCCGGTCAGGTACAGGCCCTT
>JABWAN010000852.1 GCA_013361015.1 Candidatus Zhuqueibacterota bacterium
GCCAAGGCAAACCGTGGGAGCTCAGAGACTATCGCATCACACCGCTAGCCGAATATCAAATTAGAGCGCGTGTTTTGGGCAAGGAAAGATACCGCTTCGGGCGCGAGAGCGACCTTTCTCCGTTCGATTTTGCGCTGGGTTGGGGGCCGATGTCGAATCAAGCCATCGTCGATCAACTTGAAATTTCGCAGAGCGGGCGCTGGTATTATTGGCAAGCGAAATCACTGCCGTTGCCCAAGCAAGCTTTGATCAACTCGAGCGCCAACACGCATATCATTCCCGCCAATGAGGAGATTGGAGAACTGCTCGCCCTCATTCGTGTCGGAGAGATTGTTACGATGCGCGGCTATCTGGTCGCGGTCAAAGCAAACGACGGCTGGCAATGGCGCAGCTCGCTCAGCCGCAACGACGCCGGCCAAGGCGCGTGCGAAGTATTTTGGGTGGAAAAGGTGGAGATAGAACCGTAACGCGGCGGACGCTCGACAAACCGGCGAAGTGGTGGAGCGAGGGAGCAATGGAGCAATGGAGCACAATGGAGCAATGGAGTGTTGAAATGCTCAGCACTCCATCACTCCAACACTCCATCACACTGCTAATCCACTCGCCTTTCATCCCGCCATCTTCATCAGCAGATGCCACATTCTCCAATTCACACGACGAACCAGGTCTGGCCAACTTTTATTCGGAAGAAAGTTGGGCATCTTCGTTGCGCCAGGTTGGTGCCAACTATTGTCGTAGCCGCTCAAATCCCATAACAAGTCCGCGCCGCTGAAACCAAGCTCTTTAATCAGCCCTTCCGGCCGCGCGCCGTTGCTCGACATCGCGTTCGCATGAATCCAACAGCGCTCGGGCGTAGGCTCGACATCGTAAGTAGAGCCGCCGCCGAACACCATATCCAGCCCGAGCACGGCCACGCCGAAAGATTGGTTGCCACGAATTTCATTCTGCGTCACTTCCACTTCATCCCCGGCCATGATTAAAATGCCGCTGCCCGAGGGCACACGACTCACGATCGCCGTGGGATCGCCGAAATTTACGTGATTGTTGTCATACACGCGGTTGTTGACGACCTTGCAGTTGCGCGAAACTTTCGAGGGATTATTCGGCAATAGAAAAACCAAAATGCCGCCGGCGTTGTCATACACTTCGTTGTTCTCAACCACCGCGTTCACAGAATTCTCGATCTCGATGCCGCACACGTTGGCGTAAGCTTTACTTGCGCGCACGACTATGTCTTTCGATTGCCCCACATAGATGCCCGCATCCTTCGCACCGGTCACGCTGCAGCCTTCCACGAGCACGTTCAAACATTCCACCGGGTACACGCCGTACAAGCCGGGATTGTCGCAATGCACTTCGCGAAACGTCACACCGTTGGCACGATTGAGCATCAAACCGTTCGCAGTATAATTGCGCACTTCGAAATTGCGTATCTCAAACTTGCCGCCCGAGCCCACCAAGCCATCGGAAAGCACGTTGCGGCCGTCGAGCACGGGACGCGCGCCGTTTTCATCCACCCCCAACAGCGTCAGCCCGGAAACATCCATCGTCAACGCTTCGTGATAAACGCCCGGCATGACCAGCACCGTATCACCGGCTTGCGCGGCATCAATGCCTGCTTGAATGGATTCGCCCGCTTTCACGATGACGCACTTGCCTCGCCGGTCGAGCTGCATAGTTCTGCGCGCATGGGTTTGCGGTTTGAACGCCGCCAGCTCCGGTGATTGATTCGCAAGCCTGGGCACCACCGGCAACCCCGAAGGCACGCTTTGGGGAATTTCAGGCTTGGCGGATTCATCGGTGAGCGCGTGCAAGAACGCAATCAAATCCTGCCGCTCCTGTGCACTCAATTCGAATTTGCGAATTTTATCATCGACATTCGGAACGTGCAAGCCGCGGCCCGGCCCGCCGCCGTTCGCATAGAAATCGAGAACCTCTTCGAGCGTGTTAAAGATGCCATTGTGCATATACGGTGCGGTGAGCGCAACATTGCGCAGCGTGGGAACTTTGAAGGCGCGCTCATAAATCTGATTTTCGTAAGAGGCATTTGATTGCAGAGCAGAGACAATTTCCGCGCGACCCAAATCCGGCGGCGTGTTGGGCAAATCGGGCACTCCGATGACTTTGAAATCCGGATTCGCGAATGCCGGCATATTGTGGCATTCAAAACAACGCGTTTTGAGTGAACGAAACACATTGAATCCACGCCGCTCATTCGGCGCCAGCGTTGTGACTTCGCCGTTCGCATAGCGATCAAAAGCCGAGTTGCTTGTAACGATGGTCCGCTCGAATGCCGCAATTGCATACGTGACTTTTTGAAAGGTGATCGTCGCTCCGTTGCTCGCACCAAAGGCCGTCGCAAAAAGCCGCACATACTCGGGAATGGCCTGCAACTCTTGCACGAGTGCCGTCGTATCTTGCGCCATTTCGTTTTGGTCTTGAATCGGATTGCGCGCTTGGTCTTCAAGATCGCGGCTGCGGCCGTCCCAAAACTGGCGATGATTATACGCCGCGTTCCAAATCGTGGGCGAGCCGCGCCGCAGCACCGCGCCGTTCTTCCGCTCCGGCCCAATGCCCGTTCCGCCTTTGCCCATCGCGCGTCCGCGATTATCCGAAAACCCGAGATCGGGATGATGGCAATGCGCACACGACATGTCATTATCGCCGGAAAGCAACGGCTCGAAATAGAGCCAGCGGCCCAACGCAATCTTCTCCGGTGTCACGGGATTGTCCGCGCGTTTCGGCATTTCAGGAAACGGCCGTTTCAGATTCGCGCTCGCCTCCAATGCCTGAAAATGCTCTTCCGCGCGTGTGTCCGCGCCGGCCACGCTGCTGTTTAGCTTGCGCCATTGCATCGAACGCGCATACGGCGCTTCGAGACCTGGAATCGGAAGATACGCAAAGCCCACGAACACGACCGTAAGCACGGCGAGAAGCCACAGCACTTTTTTGATGCGCGAGGATTTCATAGCGCCTCCGAGATCTGCAATACATTTTTATATTGGCATTCAGGAAGAATCTTCTATACTACGTGATGAAACCGGCAACGCACCTCCCATTGTCATTCAGGAGGAAACTTTGCTAGTGCTCGGCGCCAAGCCTTTGCAATAAGCTTCCTCGCCGGCACACAAAAAGGTTCTTGAGAGTGACGCCGCGAGCGTCGCGTTGCAAAAAGATCAATACTGACTTCGCTCTAAAATATGATGCTGGCGCACCGCTCAAAAATCTTTCCAATCCTACTCATCCTCTTCGT
>JABWAN010000853.1 GCA_013361015.1 Candidatus Zhuqueibacterota bacterium
AGAAGCGATACAGATTTTTTGCGGTGTGAATCTGATGAAATTCGACGACCAAAATCGGTAATGGGCTAGTTTGAACTCATCCCCCGGCCCGTTCTCTTAAAAAGAGAAGGGAGAAAAGACCTGCATGAATCTTCGGTTACCTCTTTCTCTTCTCTAGAGAAGAGAAGGGGGGATGAGTTCGGGAGCATGAAGATTACCGAACTTGATCGTCAAATTTCATTAGCAGGCTGCGTCACCATTTTCTGCAACGAATTAACTTTCAATGGACTGACTCATGGCTCGGCAGCAAAGCGTGGTTTGGTATGAAGGCATGACGCTCGATCCGCATCACTTTCAACAGGCGGAGCGGCATCAACTGGCGCGCTTGAATTTTCGCATGCGTGCGCGTGCGCGCTATGATTGGGGCTTCACGGAATTGCACATCAACCCCGAAGCTTTGGCCAATGGACAATTCGCGCTCTCGCGTTGTAAAGGTGTGCTGCCCGACGGCTTGGTGTTCAACATCCCGGAGGAAGATCGTGCGCCGCATGCCCGCGCACTCGCAGAATTGTTTCCGGCCACGGCAGAGAAGTTGGAAGTGTATCTCGTCGTCCGCCGGGAGCGCGAAAAAGGCGGCAATTGCGTAGTGCCGCCGCAACCGGATAACGGTGAGAGCAGATTTTCGCTCGCAAGCATTGAAGTGGATGACGATAATCTCAGCGTCAATCCACGCACGATCGGCGTGGCGCGCGCAAACCTGCAACTGCGTGTGGCCGGCGAGCCGTTGGATGATTTTACCAGCATGAAAGTCGCGGAAGTGAAGCGCCGCCCCAATGGCACGTTGGTGTTAAGCGAGGATTTCATTCCCACGGGCTTAACGCTCGAAGGCGCCGGCAATCTCGTCAAACGGCTGAACGAGTTATTGGGCAGCCTCGTGAATAAAAGCGCGGACTTTCGCGGCCAGTTGCCTTTCAACAAAAAAGAATTCACCGCGAATGAGATCACCAGCCTCTGGCTGGTGGATTTGCTCAACGCGTACATTCCCGTGCTCAATCATCATTCCAACTTGCAGAAGTGCCATCCCGAAGAGCTCTATCTGCAACTGCTCGCGCTCGCGGGACAGCTTACCACTTTCCCCGGCACGCCGGAAATCCGTCCAGTGGATTTTCCGCGTTATGATCACGACAATCTCACCAAATGTTTTCAAGCGCTTCTTGCGACCATCATGCAGTTGGCGAATCGCGTTGGCACTTCGGCAAATTATGAGCGCATCGGATTGCGCACGGAAAACGGCATGCTGTGGTTTAGCGAGAATATTTCTGATGACACTTTGCAGAACGCACAGATCTACCTGGCGTGCAGCGGCGATATCGAAGAGGCGCGCCTCACCGCTGAACTGGCTACGACGATGAAAATCTCCACGCCCGAAGGCATTCACGCGTTGGCGAATTACATGTTCAACGGCTTGCGCGCGACTTACACGCCGCGTGTGCCCGCAGGCATGCCCAGCGCCCCGGGCCAACACTACCTCCGTTTGGAAAAGACCGGAGATTTTTGGGAGGCGATCTGCGCGAGCCACGCGTTGGCGATTCTCATTCCCAACAGCTTTTTGGGTTTGAAATTGGAGCTCTTGGCGATGAAGGGTTGAGGCGTTGCGCGTTGCATTTTGCGTATCGCATGAGAGCGTTGCAGAGGAAAGCCGGCAAACTGCGCGAAAAAAAGTATGATGACAAATTGTGCTGCACTATCCAAAGTCTCTTACCAATCACCTGCAGGAGAGGGCAGTTGTGATTGGGCGAGGGTGTGTGAACCATTCATCATTTAAGGAGATTGGTATGCGTAAACTTGTCGCTGTTACCCTGTTAGCATGCTTCTTCGCTTCGGGCTGCTACACCATGAAAGTTGCCGCGCCTGCGGGAAGCTCGGTATCAACTGTTTCCGCCAGCACCACGACCACGGTGAAGAAATCCACGAAGGTGTGGTATGCGCTGTGGGGCGCGGTGCCCATTAGCAACAATTCTTCGGAAAAAATTATTGCCGAGAATAATCTGAAAGAAGCACGTGTGACGACGCAGATCCAATTCGTTGATTATGTCATCGGCATTTTCACCGGCTTGGTCAGCATCGTTCCTGCGACGATGACGGTGGAAGGCAATCCGTAATCGGCAAATCGAAACGCGTCAGTTGAAAGTCAAAAATCATTTAAGCCGGCGAGTGCTCTCCCATTTGCCGGCCTACGAATACATCGGTTTCAATAGCATGAGAAGCTCTCGTGAAATGTACCGCGACATTCAAGTCGCGCGCCGGTTTTATCGTGACATGAAGGCTACGGTACACTCCAAAACTCACCCGCAACGAGTATAAAACACAAAAAAACTCCGCATGATGAACACCGCCACCCACAAAAAATACACCGGCACGCACACGGCCTTGCCGAAGGCAGAGAAGCGACGCTTGGTCGAGTTTGCTGCGCCGTGTTTGACGCTCATATTGCAATTGCGTGCGACGCGGGATTTCGGCGACCCGGCCATGCTGCGCCAGCGTTTGAAGGATTTGTTCAACCGCTTCGAGCGCAATGCCAAAGATGCCAGCCTCGATAATGATCTGGTGCGTCACGCGAAGTTTGCGCTCGTGGCCTTCACCGACGAGAGCATTTTAGGCTCGAATTGGAGCGGCAAAGCTTCGTGGCTCGCCAATCCCATCGCCATGGAGTTGTTTAAAACCTTCAATGCCGGCGAAGAGTTTTTCAAATCTCTAGACGAGCTGCGGCAGAGAACGCACCTGAATCTCGAAGCCTTGGAAATTTACTATCTCTGCTTGGCGCTGGGGTTCAAAGGCAAATACGGCCCGCTGCCCCAAGGTCCCGAGAAGTTGCGCATGCTCGTGGAAGATGTGCACCACGAGTTGCGGCGCGAGATCAACAAACCCGCAGATACACCGCTTTCACCGCACGGCAAGCCGCGTGACCTCATTCGGCAGGCCATTAAGGAGCGCGTGCCCGCGTGGGTTGTGGGCGTGGGCGCCGCAGCGCTCGGTTTGCTGGTTTATTTGATTGCGAGCTATTTTATCGGAGAAAAAGCCGGAGAGATCGCACGAGCGCTAGCGTTGATCAAATGAGACTTTTCACAGTTTTCCAGGAAGCGCAGGGCTTTGCTTCAAATTTGTGTTGCCTATTAATTCGGAGATCGCATGGGCCGGCTTAGCAAAGTTTTGAAGAACACGCGGCTGATGATCGCCATCGGATTTATTCTTCTCATTCTTGTGCTCGCGGTC
>JABWAN010000854.1 GCA_013361015.1 Candidatus Zhuqueibacterota bacterium
CCCTTGCCGTCGTTGAGATACAATCTATCCTGCAAACCCGGCGCGCGCGTCGCATATTCGTTTCCGCCGCTGACGACGTAGAGATCGAGATCGCGATCCCCGTCCGCGTCAAAGAAAGCTGCGCCCACGTCTTCGGAAATTTTCGCTGCGGCGAAAGCCGGCGCATTCGTGCTCACAAACGCACCCGAGGAAGTTTGCAGCAGCACGCTCTTCGCCGATTCTTTCGCGCCGCCGAGGTACAAATCTTCCAAGCCGTCGCCGTTCACATCGCCTTTGGCGATTTTCGGCCCTTCCGTGGAAAGTTGATGAGGAATGAGCAACTCGCGCTGAAAATCGTTAAAGTCGTTTTCGACGTGCTGGTATGGCACTGGGAAAGTCCCGGTAATATCCTCGAAGAGCGGAGAAGAAGGCGCTGCAGACTGAGCGCCAAGAGTGGCATCTTTCTGATACACGATTATTGTCTCATCCGCGGCGAGATTTACTTGCATGCTTCGCGTCCCTTCCGGCCAATCGACGAGCAGCGTATCGACGAATGTGTGCGCGCCCAGTCCGAACGTCAGCACGTAATCCACGGAAGATTGAAAGCCGCGCATCGGTATTTGCTCTTGCACGAACGTCGCGCCATTCGCGCATTTGAGCGTGACCTTTGCGCCAATCGCAAAAACATTCTTACCCGCACCGGCGAGCCTCACTTTGAGATAGTGGCTCGCGTTGAGCGAGTCGGACTCATTGCGATAAACGAAAGCCGGTTGATTGACGTTGTTGATGACGAGATCTTGGTCGCCATCGCCGTCGAGATCGCCATACGCGGCGCCATTCGAAAAGCTGGGCAAATCCAAACCCCATGCTTTTGCCTGGTTCGAAAACGTGAGATTGCCGTGGTTGCGAAAGGCATAGTTGCGCAGCTTGGTGGACGGAATTTTTTGAATCAACTCGGGAATGTCAATGCGCTCGCCTTGCAGAATTTTTCGAATATTTTCCTCCTGCATGAGGAACGCGATGTAGTCTTGGTCCGTGACATCGCGGAAGATGCCGTTGGTCACGAAAACGTCTTTGCAGCCGTCGTTGTCCAAATCGGAGATGAGCGCACCCCAACTCCAATCTGTTTCCGCCACACCGGCGAGCACGCCGATTTCGCTGAAGGATACGCGCGCCTCGGCGTCCGGGCCGTTGTTCAATTGCAGCACGTTCTGTGAGAACTGGTGATAATAGCCCCATGCAATCTTCTTTTGATAAAAATCGAACGGCTCGAACGTGAAAGTCGTCTTCAAACGGTAGTCTTCTTGCGGCAACATGTCGGTGCCGAAAAGATCCATCCAACCGTCGTTGTTGAGATCGGCAATATCGCAGCCCATGGCAGAAAGGCTCGTGTGCCGTATCATCTCTTCGAGCTTTTCCGTGAACGTGCCGTCGCGATTGTTCATGTAGAGATAGTCGCGCTCGAAAAAATCGTTGGCGACATAGATATCGCACCACCCATCATTGTCCATGTCACTCACCGACACTCCCAAGCCGAAGGCGATGACGCTGCTGAAAATGCCCGCGGCCGCAGTGACGTCCACGAACTTGCCGTCGTCATTGCGATAGAAGCGATCGCCTCCGCCGGAGTTGTCGCGCTCATGGCGCAAATTTTTCGCGAGATCAAACGTGCTCAACGCACGAAACGCGTTATTGAGCACGTACAAATCCAAGTCGCCGTCGCGGTCATAATCGAAGAACGCCGCGTGCGTGGAGAAGCTTTTATCGTCAATCCCATATTCGGCTGCGGCCTCTCTGAAAGTGGGCGCGCCGTTGTCCGCATTGCCCTGATTGAGAAAGAGTTCATTGGCGCGATTGTCGCCTTTGATGTTGCCGGAGTTGCAAACATAGATATCGAGCCGGCCGTCGCCATTGATATCGACCATGCAAGCGCCTGTGGACCAATTGTGCGTTCCAGCCACGCCGGCACGCTCCGTCACGTCTTGAAATTTGAAATTGCCCCTATTTAAAAAGAGCTTGTTCTCTTCTTGATTGGAAGTCAAATACACGTCCGCCATGCCGTCGTTGTTGACGTCGCCAATCGCTACGCCGCCGCCATTGTAGTAGTTGCGATATTTGAAGACGTTGAAATTCGATTCGTCGACCAATCTGTTTTCAAAATTCAGATGGGTATATGCTGCGGGCATGAGAGTAAACAGACGGTCGATCTGAATAACGGGAGGCTTTTCAGAGCAGGAAAAGAACAGCAGGAGGGAACTTGCGAATAGGGATTGAAGTTTTTTCACGCGCTTGTCAAGTGTGATTCGAGGCTCGTTCCAGCTTTACAGTTTTGTCGCTGAAATCAATTTCCAAACGCTATTCTTGCAGCAACCGCGTTCCGAGCAAAATTTGAGAGTCGGGAACAAAACTGGCTTCCGCTTGAACCATACCGGTTTGCGATCTCACTCGTGCGATTGCTTGACAAAATATACAGCCAGTGAGATCAAAATGCTACTCCTAAAACACGCGAGCGGCCCGCAGCGATTGGGGCCGCTCACGAATTTTGACAGACGGCGAGTGGCTACGCAAGGTTTTTTGTAGATAAGCGCGCTACTCCAACGCTCGCACGCTGACTTCTTTAAAATACGCCACGTCGCCCACGTCGTGCGTTTGCAGGCCAATATAGCCGGAAGCAGGCCGCGTGAAATCATATTTCGGCTCGTACCATTCGCGCTTGCTGCGCGGGTCTTTACTCGTGGAGTCAAAGGTGGTGAGGCGCTTGCCGTCAACTTCCACCTGCACGAGATTGCCCTTCAGCGTGATGACCATGGTTTTCCATTCGGCGGCGTTGGGATTGGGAACAGGCTCGGCTTTGGCGAGCGAGTAAATCGCGCCGGTGCGATGATACTCATCGGGCGCATCGCAGATTTGCACTTCGAAGCCGCGATGCACGGCGTACCACGGGCCGGTCAAATTATCCGAATCCGCGCGCATCGCTTGAGCAGACTCGGGCGTCAGCTCGCCCTTTTCGTTTCTTTGTGCGGCCGCTTGCTTTTCATGCAAACGTGCAAGAATCCCTTCGTCGATGCGAATGAACACACCGGCGTTTGATTTGGAATCCTGGCTGCGATAAACAACGCGAATTTGGCAATTGCCGAAACGCTCTTTCTTATACAGGAAAAGGCCCATACCCTTCGCGTCACATTCGGTGCGCAGACTGTTGTCGTCGATGGCCATGTGTCCGTAGCCTATTTGGGCCCAGTTTTCATCCACTTTACCGCCGGTGATGAGAG
>JABWAN010000855.1 GCA_013361015.1 Candidatus Zhuqueibacterota bacterium
ATTTACATTATTCTTTCCGTGGTTCTTCCCCATGCGCAGTTGGATTATGGTGGTGAGCCACGTTGCATTCGGTGCACTCGCGGGTGGAATCTATGAAGCACTGGAGGTGGAGAAGTTCGAGCCGGTGGAAACGCAAGGGGCATAGAGCAAGGAGCATACGGCCAAAGCCATGCGCCGTGCGCCTTGCCCCATGCAGCTTGATCAACGTCTCCAAATCTTGAAACAACTTCAACGCGGGAGTTTCCCATGTACGGAAATTTCGGCCAGCGTGCGTTTCCGGCAGCGGGGCGCGCGAGTGGCGGTTTCGCGAAAGGGCGCTTGCTCATCGGCTTGATCATGGCCGGGTTTGCGCTCTTCTCTTATTTTCGTTCCAGCGTCTATAATCCTATCACTGGTGAGAAGCAACACGTCAGCATATCGGAAGACCAGGAAATCGCGCTCGGATTGCAGGCCGCGCCCGAAATGGCGCAACAATACGGCGGCTTGCACCCCGATCAACAAGCGCAGGCCATGGTCGATCGCGTCGGCGAAAGTTTGGTGCGCAACAGCGCCGCGGCGCAAACGGCTTATCCTTTCGAGTTTCATCTGCTTGCGGATGAGCAAACCGTGAATGCGTTCGCGTTGCCGGGCGGACCGTGTTTCATCACTGCGGCGTTGTACAGCCGTTTGCAAACCGAAGGACAACTCGCGGGCGTGCTCGGGCATGAGATCGGCCACGTGGTCGCGCGGCACGGCGCGCAACGCATCGCGCAACAAGAACTCACGCAAGGCTTAAGCGGCGCGGTGGTATTGGCGACTTACGATCCCAACAATCCCAGCAGCCAAAGCACGGCGATGATTGCCATGATGATTGGCAATCTTATCAATATGAAATACGGCCGCGAGGACGAATTGCAGTCCGACAATTTGGGCGTGCGTTTCATGGCGGAGGCGGGCTACGATCCGAATGCGCTCATCGGCGTGATGAAAATTTTGGAAGAAGCCTCGGGCGGCGGCGGTCAACCGGAATTTTTCAGCACGCACCCCAATCCCGAAAACCGCATCGCGCGCATTCAAGAAGCGATTCAAGAAGCGTTTCCGAACGGCGTGCCGGAGGGGTTGAAGCAGTAGCTTCGCGAAGTTTGAAATATAACCACGGGAGAGCTGAAATGAAGCTTCACAGTATTCGTGAGCTAGCCACGCCGGAACAAATTACGGACATGCTCGAGGTCTTCGAGTTGTTCATCAAAACCGCCGTAGATATTGACCGTAAATTTTAGCAGGCGGCGGCTCGCGCCACGCTGATTGTGAAGATTTATTGCTCCAAGACGGCAGTTTCCAAACAAACATTTGAGGCGCAGATTGGTATCCGCTTACTTCTGAAGGGCGTTTTGAAGCGCTGATCAATATTCGCCCGAACCAAAGCAATCCGTCCATGCTAATCCTTGATCCCGCATTGCGAGATCGCGTTGAAAGAATCGTCAGAAAATTGCTGGAGAGATCATGATTGATGAAAGCAAATTGCAGGCTCTTCACTTGAGAGACCCGTTACCGAGACAACTTGGCAATTTGGCTTCCAGCGTTAATCGCCTTGGTTTTTTGATTGCGTCGAGAAAGCCTTCTTCGCTTGTCGGTCAACTTTTCCGCGAGTGCCAGCTCTTTGCCGCGTGGACGGCCCACGAGGCCGATTTTGAAACCAAACTTGCTTTGGAGGATTTACAGAGCAGCCTTACTGTTTTGCAGAGTGCGTTTTCTGTCGAAGAGGCCGCCGAAGATTGGCGCGCCCAGTGCAATCAAACCTGCGCGCAATGGTCGCAACGCTTGCTCGAGCTTTCGGGGTTGCTCAATGTAAAGCCGGAGGCTTTGTCGCGTTAAAAGATTTTTTGTTTGATCAAAGCCCGGCGTAATCATTAACAGTGGAGATGCTATGGTTCGCAATCGAAGCATCAAAAGCGTGCTGCCGGTAATGTTGTTACTTTTGTTCGCGCTCGCAGCACATGCCCAGCAACAAACGCTCACCCCCGAAACGGTCGTCGCGCTCAAAAGCGTGAGTTCCGTGGCGATTGATCCCACCGGAAAAAATATCGTCTACATTCTCCGCGCGCCGCGCGCTGCGGAAGAAGAGACCGGCGCCGCGTTCATGGAGTTGTTTGTCATTCCCGTGAGCGGCGGCGTTGCGCGGCAATTCACTTACAAACCCAACGGCGTCAGTTCCCTGCAATGGTCGCCGGACGGCAAATGGATTTATTTCGCGGCGCGGCGCAAAGAGAAAGACGAGCACAATGAGGTGTATCGCATAGCGGTTGATGGCGGCGAGGCCGAACAGGTTTCGCAGAGCAGCAACGGCGTGCGCCAATATCTGCTCTCGCCCGACGGGAAATGGATTGCGTATGCGATGAGCGATGCGCAGAACGAGGCGGAGAAAAAAGCTGCGAAGCTCGGCAACGACGTGAACACGGTCGATAAAAATTTCAAACATTATCGGCTTTATGTGCAAGCCGTGGGCGGCAGCGCAGCGAAGATGATCGGCGGCGAAATGTCGGTGTGGGAATTTGAGTGGTCGCCCGATGCGAGCCAACTGGTGTTCCAAGCCAGCCCCACGCCGCGCACGGATGATTCCTACATGTTCAAGAAACTCTATCTCGTTGCACGCGACGGTAGCAGTGCCCCGAAAATTCTAACCAAGACCGATGGCAAGCTCGGCCATCTCGCGTGGTCGCCCGACGGCAAAATGATCGCGTATAATGCCGGCGTGGATGAAACCGACCCGGCCGCGGGCAGCATCTTCGTGGTTCCGGCAACCGGCGGCGCCGCAAAAAATCTCTCCGAAAACTATGAAGGCACGGTGCTGTGGGTCGATTGGCTCGATAACGCGACGTTGGTTTTCACTGCGACTGAACGCAGTCACACAGCTTTGAACACAATGCCCGCGACCGGCGGCGCGAGAAAGGCAATCATCTCCTCGGGCTATGCCTTCAGCACGGCGAGCACAACTGCGGACGGCAAAACTTTCGCGCTGGCGATGAGCGCTTTTAATCACACCAGCGAAGCTTTTGTGGGAAATTTCGCGACGAAGAAAGTGACGCGCCTTACTGCTTCAAACCCCGAGTTGGATCAAATCAAATTTGCGGGCGCGAAAGAAATTTCATGGAAAGCGAAAGACGGTTTGGAGATCACCGGCTTGCTCATGTTGCCGCATGATTATCAAACCGGGAAAAAGTATCCGTGCATCGTGCAGATTCACGGCGGGCCGGAGAGTGCATATGTTGAGG
>JABWAN010000856.1 GCA_013361015.1 Candidatus Zhuqueibacterota bacterium
AAGGCCAGCGAATACGAGCTTCGTGACTGATGCCATGATAAGTCCGTCCTTAGAAAATGGTAAATGAGCGAAGTGAACTTTGGAATGAGTTCTTCGGACTTATGATGTACCGGCAAAGGGGTGCTCTTGCGGCAAAATGGGAGAAGAGTTCAGCCACGGCTGGCCCGTGGCTTACATTTACGCGCAACCAAACACCAATGCCACGGCCCAGACGTGACAAATCTTAACTAACGCACCAACAAAATTTTTCGCGTGGAAGTAAACGCGCCCGCGTGCATGCGATAGAAATAAACGCCTCCGCTTACAAGTTTGCCGCCGTCGTCCGTTGCGTCCCAATATACCGTGTGCGCGCCCGGCGATTGCGGACCGTTATGCAGCGTCTTGATTCTGCGCCCGAGCACATCGAAGATTACCACTTCCACAGCGCTGCTTGCGGGAAGCTGAAAGGTGATTGCCGCGGCGCTGGTGCGACGACGGAAAAGAGGGTTCGGATATGCGGCTTGCAGCGCAAATTTTGCCGGCGGCTCTTGCGAAGTATCGTCAATATGCGTGCGTGGCAGGCTCGCAATCCATTCACGAATGACTTCTGTTCCTTTTTTATCCACTAACGAAGTGGCGAGCGGCGGCATGCGAAATTGCGCGAGATTCAACATGCGCAGATAAACCATCGAGCTGTCCGGCGCACCGGGCTTGATGCGTTTCGCATCCCCAATGCCCAAATCGTCAATCACAGGCGTGACGTTGACGAGATGAGTTGCATTCAATGGTGTGCTGAAGCGCAAATCCATTTCCACGCGCCCGGTTCCGCCGGGGCGATGGCATTGGCTGCAATTCGCATCCAAATAAGACCGGCTGCGATTTTCGAGACTCATTTGCGCGTCGAGCGGATCGGGCAGCTTGGGAAAGTTTGCATAGTCCTCGCCGATGTCGGTCGTGAACAAACGAATGTGGTTGTAGCTGCGCAATTGATTGTCGGCAACGGCGTCGTATTGATGCGGCTTGTTGATTTGCGCGGTACGCACGCCGAGCACATAACCCGCGGCCGGAGCGTGGCACGTGCTACAATCCGTGCGGCTGGGGAAGTAATACGATTGCTCAAATTGCCCGCCCGGCACGCTCGCATCTCTGATCGTGAAAGTTTTCGTTGCGCTGGTTTCGAGCAGATTCGCATCCGTCGCCGCATCATTCCACATGTAGCTGAAGCCATCCCATTGTTCGCCGCTCGCACGCTTGACGAGAAAGCGCGTTTCGACAATCTTGCGGCTATTCGCATTGCCGGCTTCCAATTCCAAATAGAAATTTTTCACAAGCACGGCGTTCGGTGGAAATCCCCAAAAACCGTCCTGTGAGAAATCGATCTTCGTCGTGTCCGGCAATGCGAGCAACCTGGTTTTGTATGCGCCGTCAGACCACAATTGCGAATTCACAGTGTAAGGAATGAGACCCGGCGCGGGGATTTGCTGCGCCATGTCTGTGAACAAACCGGAGGCCGAAATCGTTTTGGGAATAGTGCCGGGCGGATCGCCGCCGGCTTTTTCTTCGAAGACATAAATGCGGCCATCGTGCCCAACGACAAACACTTCACCGGCTTGATCTTCGCCGAAGCTCGAAATGTTCGCAGGGCAATCCACAAGAAATTGGTTTGCGACGACGCTGCCGTTTGCATATCGCAATCCCCAAATTTTGCGCGTCACGTAATCAGCATAGAGATAAACGCCCGCAAGCTTCGGCAAGCGCGGGCCGTGATATACGTAGCCGCCCGTGATCGAGAAACCTTCATTGTGACTGTATTCTACCACCGGCAGAATCAAACCACTCTGATTGCAGGACGAAGCATTGTAGCAGTGCATGCCTTCCATAATGCTCCAGCCGTAGTTGCCGCCTTTGACGACAAGATCGACCTCTTCCCATGCACCTTGTCCAACGTCACCGCACCAGAGATCACCGGTCACGCGATCGAAGCTGAAACGCCACGGATTGCGAAAGCCCCACGCCCAAACTTCTTCGCGCCAGCCGTTGGGGTTGCCGACATAAGGATTGTCCGGTGGGATGCCATAAGCGAGATTGCCGCTGCGGCTATCCACGTCGATGCGCAGAATTTTTGCAAGCAAGCTGGTGCGATCTTGCCCCGTGCGAAACGGATCGCCGCCACCGCCGCCGTCGCCGAGCGCGAGGTAAAGATAACCGTCCGGGCCGAACGCAATCATGCCGCCGTTATGATTCGAAGCGGGTTGTTGCACTTCAAACAAAATGCGCTCGCTGTTGGGATTGGCAGCATCGCGATCGCTGCTGGAGACCTGAAACTCCGAGAAGCGCGAGAAGAGATTGCCGCGCGTGTAATACAGGTAAAACTTGCCGTTGCTCGCATATTGGGGATGAAAGGCGAGGCCAAGCAAGCCGGCCTCATTCGGATCGTCATTCACGCGCGCGCGAATATCCAAAAAGGTTTTTGCGCCCGCGACGTTGTCCTGATTTGGAAAAACTTTGATTATCCCGGCTTGCTCCACCACAAAGATGCGATCACTGCCATCGCCCGCGTGCGTGAGCAAAATGGGCTTGACGAAAGCGAGGCCGTTAAAGACGCGGCGAAGTTGCATGCTCGCCAAGGCGTTGCCGGAGGTCGTAATTTTGAACGAAGAATTCGGCACGCGTTGGGTGAGTCCGTAAGGTGGTGTTTGCGAGAAGGCGGCGGAAGCGAGGAGAAAAAACGGCACGGCGGCAGAACAGAAACGACGGGTCATGAATGTGCTCCAGAGAAGGTGATGGGTTTTGAGTGTGACGGCAAACCGCCCCTTCAGCCGCGGCCAAACTACGAAACGTTTGTGCTGAAAGCAAGCGCGGGCGGGAAACACTGCTTGCTTTTACACGATGCGCCGCGTATTTTCTGGCAACAATCAATCAGCGAAAGGCAAAGAATATGACGACCCCACAAACACCAGAAAAGCGCCGGCTCCCTTCTTTTGAGGATTTTATTCAAGCCGTCAAGCAAAAAAACGGCGACGCGAAGGCAAAAGAAGCCGTTATGCTTACGCTGCGCAACAACATTGCCCATTACGAGCAGAAGTACAAAATGCCGACCGCGGAGTTTATTCCTCGCTACGAGCGGGGCGAGTTTGAGAACAGCGATGATTACCTCGACTTCGATTTGCTTGGTTGGTACGGCGATTACAGGGCCGTTCGCGCTTATGATGAGGGGAATGGGTGATGGATCTATTCGACTAGCTCATTAGCCAGCGAGTATATCTTT
>JABWAN010000857.1 GCA_013361015.1 Candidatus Zhuqueibacterota bacterium
AGGCAGGGCAGGTTGAGGTCACGGTGTCGCTATTCGCAATCGCGTAGGGCGTGGGCAGACAATTGGGACATGTGACCCCCAAAAAAGCAAAACGATTTCCGGCAAAACCATTCAACAACTCAATAGTTTTGCCCGTCATCGTTTTGCCTCTTGTCATCGGCGTTTCAATTCGCCAGCGCGGCGACCGCATCCATCCTTTGCGCAAAGTTTTTTCCATCCACAAAACCCACGACGCGTTGCGACGCGACTTCCCTCCCTTCAGCGTTCAAAAAAATCACTGTGGGCATGCCTTTGATGTTGTAGCGTTTGAGAATTGCCTGCACGGGCGCGGAGCCGATGTGCGTGAGGTCGGCGCGCAGGAAGACGAAGCGGTCCGCGCGCTGCATGACTTCTTCGTGCGGGAAGGTGAATTTCTCAAGCTCTTTACAGGCAATGCACCATTCCGCGGTGAAGTCGATAATCACCGGCTTGGCTTCGCGTTGCGCAGCTTGCAGAGCGGACTCATCATAATTCTTCCAAAACGAAGCGTGCGCTTGTTGTTCCGGCCACGCAAGCCACACTGCGACTCCGGCAAACGCGACGAACACGAAGCGCTTGATCCACGGAAAAATTTTCGCGCTGAACTTTGAAGCTTCAATGAAGCCGATATAAATTCCACCCAAAAGCAGGAAGCTTGCGAGCAGATATTTTTTCAACAATGCCGGCAGAATCGGTTGCACGAAGTAAATCGCCATGGCGAGCAAAATCACGCCGAAAACTTTTTTCACCCACACCATCCACATGCCGGAGCGCGGGAGATTTTTGAGCGCGCCCGAGAACGTGCCGAGTATCAAATATGGCACGCCCAAGCCCAGCGCGAGCACGAAGAACATCCAAAAACCGAGCATGGGATTCGCGGTCTTTGCGACGTACGTGAGCAGGCCGAGCACAACTGGGCCGATGCACGGCGCGGCGACGATGCCCATGGTCAATCCCATAAACAGCGCGCCGAAATAACCCGCGCGCGAGCCGCCCGCAAAGTTGCTCAATGCCATGGGCACGCGAATTTCATAAAAGCCGAACATCGAAAGCGCGAGGCCGACCATGACGAGTGCGATGAAGATGAGCACCGGCGGACTCTGCAATGCGGCGCCGAACAACGCGCCGCTCGTGGCCGCCAACATGCCGAGCACGGAATACATCAATGCCATGCCGAGCACATAGACAACCGCAAGGCTAAAAACTTTTGCCGTGTTCCCGGTGCTCTGCCCGGCGAAATAGCTTGTGGTAATGGGAATGAGCGGATACACGCATGGCGTCAAGTTCAATGCAAGGCCCCAAAGAAAGATGAATGCCAGCGAAGTTGCGAGGCCGTGCTCGGTCACGAATTTTTCAAACTCACTTGTTTCTCTTTCGCTCGCGGTGCTTTCGACGTTGTTGGTGGTCGCACCGAAGTCGAGCTTTCCAAAAATTTCGGTGTGCTGCAAGTTTGCGGGTTGATCGACGCCGGCGAGCGCGATTTCGGCGGCAAATTGCGCCTGGTCCGGCGCCATGCAGGCCATGTCATTGCAGGCTTGATAATGCACCGCGCCCGCGAGTTCTAATTTCTCGCCAATGTACTGTGCGGGAATTTTGAGCACGGCGCCGATCACAAACTCGCCTTCGAATACGGCGAGTGGTGTTTCAGAAAAAGCGAAGGTGCGTTCCAGCGCTTTGGGAAACACCACTTGTTCGAGCGTCACGCCCGTGGTTGAATCCAACTGCAATTCGGTGGGTATGAGATAATCTTCCAACGGGTGATTCGAATTGATGTGCCACCCTTCTTTGATTTGCACCACTACCGCGACGCGCAGTGTGCTGCCGCGATAGGCTTTATCCAAAGAAGAAAAAAACTTCGTTTGCACGATTTGATCGGCAGGGTCGCCAATGGGGCTGTCGAGAGTAAAAGTTTGAGCCGCAGCAAGTGTGGCGAGCAAACAAAGCGAGACGAGAGTTCTTTGCGCAACATGGAGGACGCCGCTCTGGGCCCTCGCTAAATGAGAATCGTTGTGCGCACGCTCCACATTGTTTTTTCCCTTGAAGGGTGGACGGATAGTGTTATCAAGACTAAGCATCTCATTAAACTTTTCATGCGCCAGCAGCGACACCCTCCTCACGGGGCGAATTATCAACAAAGTTCTTTCGTACCACGACAGCATGAACAACTCCTTTTAGTTCTGCATGACTTTGAAATTGGTGACTTGCACGTATCCAACGTGCGGAAAGAGATAGCCTTCGGTTTGCACGAGCCGCGCGGCTTCGCCGGCTTGCAACAACTCACGGCCTTGGGGCGACTGCACGATGTTCCAGAGTTTCCCGTCCGCGCATTTGAGCACGAGGCGATGCGAGGCGGCATCGTGCACGCACGGCGTTTGGGTGACCATCATGAGTTGGCAATCGGCGCAAATGATGTTGCCCTCGAGATGCGCATTCGCCACATATGCAATCGGATCGGAGAGGCCGGCCGTGGCATTGCTGCCGAGATACGTCAGCACACTCACAGCCAGGACGATGACCGCCAATGTTGCAAACGCAGGTTGCGGATGCAACTCGAAAAGTTCACGCACAAGCTGCCAAAAGCCGGAGCGTTCGTGCGCGTACGCAAGCTCATGGCGAATGCGCGCGTGCAGTTGCGGCGGCGCATTATAAGTCCGCGCACGATCATGCACCAAAGTTTTAATCGCCTTCTCGGCGCTGGCCGCGGCTGCGCACGGCGGGCACATTGCCAAATGCGCCGTGACCTCGCGCACTTGCTCGGCTGCGATTTCTTGATCGAGATACGCGGAAAGCTGCGCTTGAATTTTGTCACAAGGGGTCATGCGGCTTCTCTCCAGTTACTTTGTTATGCAACTTCGCGCAACCCAAGGCATTGCAAATTTCAAATTGAAAATTTTCAATTTAAAATTTGTAATGAGAAGTTTGTGCGGTCGAACCATTCTGTCGTATTGCTATAACTCCGATTGATCCACCCAGCGCACGATGCGCCATTTGCGGTCGCGCGGGTTTCGGCGGAACGTGAAAATCGCGAAGCCCGCAGCGCTGAAACCGAAGTCCGCGCTGGATAAATCCAAGCGAAAGCTCTTGGCTAAAATTTCGTTCTCGCCTTCGCGCAGCGTATAAATCGTGTCAAGCCATTCGAGATTAATGATGTCAAAGGAGCGCAGCAATCGTCCGGTAGTGAGCAGATCCACTTCGCGCGTCCAGGAAACGAACAAGCCCGAAG
>JABWAN010000858.1 GCA_013361015.1 Candidatus Zhuqueibacterota bacterium
GACGAGATCAATCGCACGCCGCCGAAGACACAAGCGGCATTGCTCGAAGCCATGCAGGAATTCGCGGTCACGTATGGCGGCACGACTTATCCGCTCAGCCGTCCGTTCTTCGTGCTCGCCACGCAGAATCCCATCGAGCAAGCCGGAACTTATCCGTTGCCCGAAGCGCAACTGGATCGTTTCCTGTTGTACATTAAAATTGAATATCCCCGCGAACGCGAAGAGTTCGATATTCTCGCCACGACCACAACGAGCAAGAAAGCGAGCGTGCAGCCGGTGATGACCACCGAAGAAATTCTTGCCGCGCAAACGCTCGCGCGCGAAGTGATGATCAACAATGATTTGATTGATTACGTGAATCGTTTGGTGAGAGCCACGCGACCTGCGGAGACGCCGGTCGCGTATGTGAAAGAGTGGGTGCGCTGGGGCGCCGGTCCTCGTGCGGGGCAAGCGATGATTCTCACCGCGAAAGCGCGCGCGTTATTGCAGGGAAGATTCGCCGTGACTTTGGAAGATTTGCAGGCCATGGCCGCGCCCGTGTTGCGGCATCGCTTGCTGATAAACTTTAAAGGGGAAGCGGAGCGGATTACTTCGGAAGAGGTGACGCGCGAGCTGTTGCAGAAGATTCCCACGCCGCGCAGCCCGCTGTTGTAGCCGAGAATCGTGGCGCGCGGATAGTAGATCGTGAATCCAATCCCTCAGGATTTCGTCGCACGATCTACAATCCACTATCCACGAAACTCACGACGCTTTTTTCTTTCCTTCGTGCTCTTGTAAAATTGCGGCGACCATGCGTTTCAACTCTTGCGAATCTTGGAAGCGCAGATCAACCTTTAAAAACTCCATGGCCCATTTGTTTTGCATTTTATACAGCGTCACCAGCGCCAGCTTGCGCATGCGCAGATCGTCGTGGTTGCGATAGACGTTCATGACGCTGTAAACCGCATCATTGATGTCCAGCTTGTCCGAATGTTTGACGAAAAAGTCCATCGCAGACTGCCGCAGCCCGTCATTCTCCGAAGCAAGCGAGCGCACCAAGTTTTTGCTGACTAATTTCCAATTGATTGCTTTTTCCTGCGCCGAACTATTGTTCCAACTCAACAGGGCAATGCTAACGGCCGCAAGCGTCAAAAGCTTCAATCCCGACTTCATGAGTCACCTCAGTTCTAAAACGGTTCGTAGTTGTTGCGGATCGCAAGTGTAGTCGAACATTTTGTGCCGGTCTGCAAAACGCGACACGCTACGACCTCGCCCATGATTTGAATGGCGCATTCTTACGGAGAACTGCCGCGCAAGGTTTCAAAATCACCCGCCCTTGAAAATTTTTTAACCGTTCGAAAAATTGCCTGTAACTTTTTCGAGGGTGCTGTGGTCATTCCTATGAAAGGTGCTCGACGAATCGTGCTGCCACGCGCCTCCGTGCGGTGTGGTAGCCGCCCGGCTTTAACGGCAATGCGGTAGCACGCTTTCTTTTTTTGTTTGTCGCTGCGCGTTCTTGAGTATCGTCTCCGCTTGTTTACCGAGGTGGCTAACTGACCGAGCTGACTTAAAGCGCTGCGCAGATTTCAAAAAGCAAAAGCGTAAGCGCGCACGGGAGGTCATGAGGATTAGCGCATAGATAATGGCCATATCGCCGATGGAAACTTACAGCGCTTAGGGTCTGGTGCCCATTGCTAAAGTGCGCTTCCGTGAACGATCTTTTTTGACTACAATTTCACTATTATGACGACCGTCTCCGCCTATCGATTCATCGATCCTCACATTCTCGCAGCGATTTCGGATTTGCAGCTTTTGGCGAAGACCGTGGTGGATGGATTCATGCTCGGCGCGCATCAAAGCCCGCTCTCGGGCGTGGGTTTGGAGTTTAATCAATACCGCAGTTATCAGCCCGGCGATGATTTGCGACGCGTGGATTGGAAAATGTACGCGCGCTCCGACCGGTATTATGTGCGCGAAGCTGAAATCGAAACCAGCATCACTGTGCGTTTCCTGCTCGATGCCAGCGCCTCGATGGCGCACACGGAAAACGGGACATGCAAGCTCGACTATGCGCGCTTCCTCGTGGCTTCGCTCGGATACCTCGCGCATCAGCAAGGGGAGGCGATTGGGCTGGAAATCTTGACGGACACGGCGCCTTCGCAATTGGCCCCGAAGCGCGAGCCACAGCAATTGCACCGCTTTCTGCACGAACTGGAGCGCTGCGAGCCGCGCGGCGCATGGCCGAAGCTCCAGCAATGGCAACGATTCTTGGAAACCGTGCAGCGCCGCGAAATGATCGTGGTCGTGAGTGATCTGCACGAATATGACCAAGAAATCACTGCCGCGCTGTCCAAATTGCGTGCGCGGAAGAATGAAGTATTGCTCATTCAGCTTTTGGGCAGAAATGAAATCGACTTTCACCACGAAGGCTATTTGACTTTTGAGGACCTCGAATCCGGCCAGACCGTGCAAGTGGACACAGCCGCGGCGCGACCACGTTATGTCTCCGCGCTGCAAAGCAGTTTGCAGCAACTCAAAAGGGACATGCACGACCAAGACCTTGCCTGCGAGCTTTTCACTCTCGATCAACCTTTGGACTTCGCGCTGCGCCGTTATTTGACGCAGAGACTGAAATTGCTCTGACTCCAGGCAATGCGCTTATGTTCGCCCTCCCGCTTGGAATTCTCCCTCTGCTGGATTATTTTCTCCGTGGCTCGTGCTTGAACACTTGCCGGCCCTGCCAAGTCATGTTGTCAAGTCACCAGATTTCAGCACCGGTTTTGTTAATTGCCTCCGTCCTTCATGATCCAATTTCTCGCGCCACTCTCGCTCTTTGCTCTTGCTGCGCTGCTCGCACCTCTCTTGATTCACCTCTTGAGCCGCAAAGCGGGCAAACGTGTTAAAGTGGGCAGCATAAAGTTTTTGCTCGCAGCGGAGAGCCGCCACCTAAAGAGCTTGAAGTTGAGCGAGCTTGCGCTCTTGTTGTTGCGTTGCGCATTGCTTGCCGTGTTGGTACTCCTGCTCGCGCAACCGCAATGGTTAAGCTCAGCACCGCAACCCACCTCGCAGGAATTGATATTAGTCGCGCCGGATTTGCTACAAGCGCCTGCTGCGGGTTTTCTTCAAGAGTTGGATTCGCTCACCCGAGCCGGGAACGAGTTGCGTTTGCTCGTTTCCGGTTTTCCGCGCTGGCACTCCTCCCGCGTTCAGAATGAACACGAGAACTATTGGTCGTTAATGCGCGAACTGGAGACGCGC
>JABWAN010000859.1 GCA_013361015.1 Candidatus Zhuqueibacterota bacterium
GCTGACGGTGGTTAGCTTGGCAGAATTCTATGCGACTGTTTCAGTAGTCTTTGCGGGTGCTCCGGCGCGCTTGTAAACCGTAATCGCACCCGGTTCGGGGCAAACATAAAAGCATACGCCGCAGCCCGTGCAATCAATGCCAACATACATTGCGGGGTGATAGCCCATGCGGTTGAGCACTTCGGAAACACGCAACACATGCGGGGGACAAACTTCGATGCACAAGCCGCAACCTTTGCATTCTTCTGCGGAAATTGTGACATGCCCCGCGGCTTTACTCGGTTTATTTTTTTGAGCCATAGCACAAGACCGTTTAGTTGAGAAGGTACGACGCGAGATGATTTTCTTTACTTATTCATCTCAAACAACATGCCGTAGATCGACAGGCGCAATTCACTTGCGCGGCAAAGTATAAGTGCATTGGATTTTGGGAGATGACCGAAAGCCCGCACCACGCATTTGCCCTCACAACCCTACCAAGCTTCCCAAGCGTGCGAAAAGCTGTAAAGGAATTCGCACGATTGCGAAGTCATTGCGCTTGCAAGGTAAAAAGTGATTCTAAAGTTGAACGAAAACACCGTCGTTGCACGCAAGCGCAAAAGGCATGCTGCTTGCTTGAATCCCTCCGCAGGTCGATGCAAACCCAACGTTGGATGCTGCAGCCCCGCGGCATTGCGCGTGCAAACATAAAATGCAAAGCGCGGCAGCGGCGTGATTGCCAGTGTCTGACGCGGTCGCGAGGTATCACGCGAGAATTTATGGGAAAGGAAAATGCTATGGCTCGTAAAGCGATGTTGATTGATATTACTCTGTGCGTGGGCTGCGGCTTGTGCCGCGAGGCCTGTAAAGAACAAAACGGTTTGCCGGCGGGAGAAGAAACCAAACTCAACGCCAATGCCTATACCGTCGTGCAAGATTATGGCAATGATGTTTTCGTGCGGCGCTTGTGCATGCACTGCGAAGAGCCGACGTGCGCCTCGGTGTGTCCGGTCGGCGCCTTCACAAAAACCGCGGACGGCCCGGTGCTTTATGATGAAGCCAAGTGCATTGGCTGCCGCTACTGCATGCAGGCTTGTCCGTTCCAAGTGCCGACGTATACCTGGAACGATCCCACGCCGCGCGTGCGCAAGTGTATCTTCTGCTCCGATCGTCTCGCGCAAGGTTTGCCGACAGCATGTTCAGAAGCTTGTCCCACGGGCGCAACGATTTTCGGCGACCGCGACGAGTTGATTGCGGAGGCGCAGAAGCGTTTGCGGGAGAATCCCGAAAACTATGTGAGTCATATTTATGGCTTGCAAGAAGCGGGCGGGACTTCGGTGCTGTTTCTTTCCGCGATCCCATTCGACAAACTCGGCTTCCCCACGAATCTTCCCAATCAACCACTGCCCATGCTCACGTGGAATGCGCTCTCGAAAATTCCAAACATCGTGGCCGTGGGCGGCACGGCGTTGTATGGCTTGTGGTGGATCATCAATCGCCGCGACGAAATGGGCAAGCTGCACGCGAAGCTGAAAGAGATGGATGGAAGAGAGCAGTGACGAGTGAGCAATTATCGGTGGTCAGTTATATGGAAGGGTATTTCTCATGAAAAAAATCTTTGCATACCTCACCTTCTGGCGCGCGGTGCTGGGCTTGCTCCTGCTCGCGGGCGCATATATCACCTATCTGCGTTTCACCCAAGGCTTGGGCGCGGTGACGAATCTTAGCGACCAATTCCCCTGGGGCTTGTGGATCGGCTTCGACATTCTTTGCGGCGTCGGTCTCGCCGCGGGCGGCTTCACGCTCTGCGCGATCGTTTACATTTTCAACCTGCACGCATTCAAACCCATCGTGCGGCCGGCCGTGCTCACCGCGTTTCTCGGCTATTTGCTCGTCATTGTCGCATTGCTCTTCGACCTTGGCCGGCCCGATCGTATTTGGCACGCACTCGTTATGTGGAATCCGCATTCCGTCATGTTCGAAGTTGCCTGGTGCGTGATGCTTTACACCACCGTGCTCGCACTGGAGTTCAGCCCGGTTCTATTTGAAAAATTCGGTTGGAACAAAGCCGCGCGCCTCATGCGCTCGATCACGATTCCGCTCGTCATCATCGGCGTGCTACTTTCCACACTGCACCAGTCTTCGCTCGGCTCGCTTTATTTGATCGTGCCGGAGAAGCTGCATCCGTTGTGGTATTCCTCGCTGTTGCCGGTTTTCTTCTTTCTCTCGGCGCTCTGCGTCGGCTGCGCGATGGTCATATTCGAGTCGTTCATGAGCAGCCGCGCATTCAACCGCCATATTGAAATGCCTCTGCTCACACAGCTCGGCCGCGCGATCGTCGTAATTCTCATGGTCTATACCATAATCAAAGTGCAAGATCTGCTCGACCGCGGCGTCTTCAATACGGTTTTCACTTTCAACCTGGAAACCGCGTTGTATTGGGCGGAAATGGGACTCGGCGTGCTGCTCCCCATGCTTTTGCTGGCGATTCCGCGCGTGCGCAATCATCCCACCGGCTTGTTCGTCTCTGCGCTGCTCGTGGTGCTCGGGTTTGTATTGAATCGTATGAACGTGAGCATCACCGGAATGGAAGGTTGGGCGAAAGCCGGCTATTTCCCCTCGTGGATGGAATTGACGATCACGACGATGATTGTGGCGCTCGGCTTTGCTTTGTTTGCACTCGCGGCGCGCTATCTGCCGGTCTTTCCAGCAAGTGAACCGGAGCCGGCCGCACAGGAAGAAAGCGCGCAAGTATTGTGGGCCGAATAAAAATTCTGTCGTGCGCATGGCGTGCAGCCGGCGCACAAATCTCAACTTCTGGAGAATATCATGAAACAAAAAATTCACCCTGCTGCGGAAACGACCAAACCCAGAACGGGGTCCGTGCCCGAAGGCCTCAAGTCATTTCATAAAACCAACGGCCACAATGGCAAACACGCAGCGCATTCGGAGAATCTCTTTGATAACGTTGCGCAACAATTCAATAAGGCCGCGGATTTGATGCAGCTCGACGCGAATATCCGAAGAATTTTGGCGCAAACCGTGAACGAGACGGTCGTACATTTTCCCGTCAAAATGGATGACGGGCGCATTGAAATGTTTACCGGCTATCGCGTGCAACACAACAATGTGCTCGGCCCGTTCAAAGGCGGTTTGCGTTTTCACCCCAGCGTGCAAATCGAGGAAGTGCGTGCGCTCGCGGCTTGGATGACGTGGAAGACGGCGATCGCCGGCATTCCTTTCGGCGGCGCCAAAGG
>JABWAN010000860.1 GCA_013361015.1 Candidatus Zhuqueibacterota bacterium
GTTTCGGTGAAATCGCACACTTTGAACTCGATCAAACGATCGACGCCCGCGGTGAGCGCATTCTGCCGCGCGGATTGAATGGCCTTGGGATCGTTGTCCGTCGCAATGATTTTGGACTCGAGCGTTTTGCGCGTGGCCTCGCGTGCGGCTTTGCGGAGCGCATTCCACGCAAAAGCATTGTACCATTTCAAGTGCATGAAGCCGTAATTGCTGCGCAAGAGTCCCGAGGCTTTATTCAAAGCGAGCAGTGCGGCCTCAATCGCCAACGTGCCGCTGCCGCACATGGGATTGATGAAATGACTCTTGCCGTTCCAGCCGGTGGCTTGCACCACTGCGGCTGCGAGCGTTTCTTGCATGGGCGCACCGAGCGGAATTTTGCGGTATCCGCGTTTCGCCAGCGGCTCGCCTGAGGTGTCGAGATACACGCTGCAATCTTCCTCCTGCCAGTGCAAAAAGATCACGGCCTGATCGCGCTTCGGCCCCGAATCCGGACGGCGGCCGAGCCTTCTTTGAAAGCGATCGACAATCGCATCTTTGCATTTGAGATTCGCAAAGCGCGTGTCCGTAATGCTCGGCGTGCGCACCGCGGAAGTGACGGCGAAATAGCTTTGCTCCGTGAGGTGCTCTTCCCACGGCATGCGCGTGATTTTCTCATACAACTCGTCCGGCGTATCTGCCTTGAATGATTTGAGAAAATAAAGCACGCGCTGGCCCGTGCGCAGATGGAGATTGAGCTTCATCGTGTCATCGAGTGAGCCGCTCGTGAGCACGCCCGCGGTCATTTCAGAGAGAATGGGAAAACCCAAAGCGCGCAGCTCTTCTTTGAGAAAAGGCGTTATGCCTTTGGCGCAGGTGACGAGGATTTTGCTTTCGCGCATTTTCGAGGCTTGTTATTGGTAGCAGCGTTTTATATTTTTACAGCATGAATTCACAAGATCACAAAACTTCTACGGGTCGCGTGGTGATGTCTCGCGTTGTGCGGCGCGACCAGCACGACCGCAGCTTTGATCTCGAATTTTGGCAAAAGCTCGGCGCGGAGAAACGTTTTGCCGCGGCCTGGCAAATGGTGAAAGAAGTGCAGCTCATGCGAGGCCAAGATGGACACCAACCCCGACTTCAGAGATCTATTTCAGTGCTTAAACGACGCGAAAGCTAGGTATTTGGTCGTTGGCGCTTACGCCGTCATCTTTCACACCGAACCGCGCTACACCAAAGACCTGGACATTTGGGTGGAGCCGGCAAAAAAAAATGCTGCGCGCGTTTGGAACGCATTGGCAAAATTCGGCGCGCCGTTGCATGAGCTGACTTTGAACGATCTCTGCAATCCAGATATGGTGTATCAAGTCGGCATCGAGCCGAATCGCTTTGATATTATCATGGACATTGCGGGTGTCACCTTTGCCGAAGCTTGGGAGGATCGTGTGGCGAGCACATATGCAGACCAACCGATTTTCATCATGAGTCGCGAGCATCTGCTACGCGCTAAAAAAACTGCGAATAGACTGCAAGATCAATTGGACGTGATAGCTTTGGAGCAGCATGCCAAGGACAAATCCTGATCTTTCCGGCCTACAGCTTAAATCCGCCTCGCTCCTTTCCTCGTATCTTCTCCGAAACTTCTAAAAGCGTGGTGCAATATAGCACCAGCATCAAGAAATCCCAAGATCAAAGATTGCCTCTGCGGCCTAAAATTTCTTTTGGATATTGGAATAACTTCGCACAGATTGCCGTTTCAAAAAAGAAGCCTATGGGTTCCGTCGCTGCAATAAAAAGCAAAGCCTTGCACGCAAAGACGCCGAGCCGCAAAGGTGTCGCAAAGAAAAACTTTGCGGGTTCTTTGCAGCTTCGCGCCTTTGCGTGAGGTTTTTTCTTTTTGATTCCGGCCTAAATTTGAGAAGGAGGAATATGTCCATTGTTGCTGCCGCAATGATGCAATCGCTTTCTCGCTCGCCGAAAGTGCCGTTGTATGCGCTCGATGCGTTGTGGTTTCAAGTGAGCGGCACGGTCTGTAATCTTTGGTGCACGCATTGTTTCATCAGTTGCAGCCCGAAGAACCACGCCTTTGAGTTTCTCTCCCGTGAACAAGTTCAGCGCTATCTTGAAGAGTCCGTGCAATATGGTGTGAAGGAGTATTATTTCACCGGCGGCGAACCGTTTATGAATCGCGACATGCTCGGCATATTGGAAGACACACTGCAATACGGCCCGGCCAGTGTGCTCTCGAACGGTTTGCTCATTACGCCGAAAGTTGCAGCGGCATTGCGCGCACTTGCCGAAGCGAGCCTGTACACACTTGAGCTGCGCATCAGCATTGACGGCTTCACTTCAGAGACGAACGATCCCATTCGCGGCGAAGGAACATTCGTGCGCGCTCTCGAAGGCGTGCAGAATTTGGTCGAAGCCGGATTTCTGCCCATCATCACGTGCATGCAAAGCTGGCCCGAGCACGAACACGACCACGTGCTGGCAGGATTTCAAAAAGTGCTGCACGGCATCGGCTATACGCGTCCGCGTTTGAAAATATTGCCGCAGCTTCGCATCGGCCGCGAGGCGGAGCGCGAGCGCAGCTACACCGCCGCGGAATTTGTCACGCCGGAAATGATGCTCGGCTATGACGATCATCTTCTCCTTTGCAGCACTAGCCGCATTGTTACCGATCGCGGCGTTTATGTTTGCCCGATCTTGATTGAAAAGCCCGACGCGAATTTAGGCGACACCCTCGCCGACTCTTTTCAACCCTATCCCTTGCGCCACCAAGCGTGCTACACTTGTTATCTCAGCGGCGCGATTTGCAGCAACTTTTCACCATATGAAGCAAGTGTGCAGACTTCCGTTGCTAGCGAGCAGTGAGCCGTGCCCGACAATCACCGAGCACTTTTCCCCAAATGCCGATCTGTAAGAATCTTTCCTCGTGTTGGGAAGAGAGCCAAGTACTGGGGGAAGTTCTTTCCAGATGACAAAAGAAACTGGTTACTGGTCGCAGATCACTGAGAATGAATCTGAGCTCAACCAACTATCGTCGCATTATCGTCTTCGGCGGCGTTTACAACAATTATCTCGCGCTCGCGTCCTTGTTGCGGGAGGCACAAAGCCTCTCACACGATGCGGTCTTTTGCCTCGGCGATCTCGGCGCGTTCGGGCCGCATCCCAATCGCGTATATCCGTTGCTGATCGAAGGCCGCGTGCAAGTGGTGCAAGGCAACTACGATAACAGCATCGGCAATGACTT
>JABWAN010000861.1 GCA_013361015.1 Candidatus Zhuqueibacterota bacterium
GAAACTTTCACCATATTTCAAAAAGGACGGAACCATCACCGCGGGCAATGCCAGCGGCATTGTGGATGGCGCGGCTGCGATGGTAATGACCACGGCGAAGTATGCCGAGCAGCGCGGCTTGCACCCGATTGGCCGTTTGGTGAATTGGGGCTTTGCCGGTGTGGAGCCGAGTCTCATGGGCATCGGCCCGGTGCCCGCGAGCCGCAGTGCTCTGCAACGCGCGAGTATGAAGCTGGAGCACATGCATCTTGTGGAAGTGAATGAAGCCTTCGCGCCGCAATATCTTGCGGTGGAAAAAGAGCTCGGTTTGAATCGTGAGATCACGAACGTGAATGGCGGCGCAATTGCCCTCGGCCATCCTCTCGCTGCGAGCGGCGCGCGTTTGACGCTCACGATTTTGCACGAGTTGCGCCGCCGCAAACAAAAGTACGGCCTCGCTACCGCATGCATCGGCGGCGGCCAAGGCGCCGCGGTGATTGTAGAGGTGTGGTAGGTTGATTTTTACACTCTCTTGCCAAAAAGTTGATGCATGAAATTGCCAAATACCACCTATATCGCTCCTCAAAAGCTTTTGCGCTACTTGCTGATTCCACGAGCGGAGGACGATAAATCAAAATTTCTTGCCAATGCGGGCTACACGAAAGAAAATTGGCAGACTTTGGAATCCGATCTTCGTGAACAAATTCTAACCCTTGATGCCGATGAAACGGAGCAAACCAAGCATGGGATTGTTTATGAGATTCGGGGAAAACTTGAACGCCCCAATGGCAGAGTTTTAGCTGTCGCGACTATTTGGATGAAAGAAGCCTCAACTGGACAAACAAAATTTATCACACTTTATCCCGCGAAGAAATCGCCATGAAAACTGAAACTAAGAAGTTTGCCTTATTTCAGCGGGTTGCGTTGACGCGAGATTTCCCAAAGCTGAACCTCCGCGAAGGAGATCTGGCTACTATCGTCGATCATCATCCCGCACCCCCTGGCCAAGACGACGGTTATTCTCTCGAAGTATTTAATGCGATAGGAGAAACCATCGCCGTCATCGTCGTGAACGAATCGGACATTCAAGCCCTGCGGCCTGATGAAGTCCTAAATGCACGCGCCTGGGCCGCTGCTGCGTGAGACAGCTCAGAACTCGCTACCCCCAAAACTGCTGTGATGAAAATGAATCTTGTTGGAAACCATGTGCAAGGAGCAACCATGCCAATTCAAACCGTCGGCGTCATCGGTTGTGGACTTATGGGTTCCGGCATTGCGCAAGTGTGCGCGCAAGCCGGATATAAAACTATCGTGCGAGAAGTGAATGACGAGTTGCTGCAAAAAGGTCTCGGTAAGATCGAAGGCTTTTTGACCAAAAGTGTGGAGAAAGGCAAGCTCACTGCCGAACAAAAGCAAGCCGTAATGTCGAATCTCATCGGCACGACGAGCCTGACGGCCATGAAAGATGCGGATATCATCATCGAAGCCGCAATTGAGAACATCAATCTCAAAAAAGAGCTTTTTGGCGAATTGGACAAACTCTGCCCGAGCCACACGATTTTCGCGAGCAACACGTCTTCATTGACGATCACGGAAATGGCCGCGGCCACCAAACGCCCGGATCGTTTCGTCGGTTTGCATTTTTTCAATCCCGTGCCGCTCATGAAGCTCGTTGAAGTCGTGCGCACCATTGCCACGAGCCATGAGAGTTTCAATACCGCCTTCGCCTTTGCGAAGACCTTGGGCAAAGAGCCGATCGCGTGCAAAGACAATTCCGGTTTCGTGGTGAATTTGCTGCTCGTGCCTTATCTGCTCGATGCGATTCGCGCATTGGAAAACGGGGTCGCTACGGTGGAGGATCTCGACAAAGGCATGGTGCTCGGCTGCGGCTATCCGATGGGCCCGTTCACGCTGCTCGATTTCGTGGGTCTCGACACGACGCTGTACATTGCGAACATCATGTTCGAAGAATATCGCGAATCGAAGTACGCGCCGCCGCCGTTGTTGCGCAAGATGGTGCTCGCCGGCTATCTCGGCAAGAAAAGCGGCAAGGGATTTTATGATTATTCCAGCGAAAAGCCGAAGGCGACGGATTTGGGGATGTAGGTTGAATATGATAAGGGAGAGCAGTTATGCGCGAATTCGACTTTGTCGTCGAAATGAATCCGTTTGATCGGTATCGTCAAAGGCATCTCTCAATCAAAGGGAAAATAATAAAGTTCACCGCGCAATACGAAACCAATATTGGCGGCCAATGGCTTCCAGTGGTTCGCTATGACACCGCGCACGGCTTTTTTCATAGAGACGTGATGCACCCGAACAAGAGGCGAGAAAAGATTTCGATTGAGGCGGCTGACTTTAATGAAGCTCTGACTTTTGCCAGAGAGGATATCAAAAGAAGTTGGCAAAATTACAAAGCAGCCTTCATAAAGGAGATGAATCGCTATGAAAACTAATATGGATGCAATGTCATTGCGGAGCTTGACTCTCATTCACGAGTTCGAGCAGTACATCATAGAGCACCCGCGCTTCGCCGAAAAAATTCCCTATGGAGCACAAGTGGTTTTGTTGCCGGTTTATGATAAAGAACTGCGTGAATACAATCTGCGCAATGCCCAAATCAATGCCGAGCCGGAACGCCCGGTTGTGCATGTTGAGATCACGGCTCTGCGCCCAAGACGTTCATTGATTGTGAGTCCGCGCATGAAAATACCAAAGAAGCTTTCGGCCAATGGGAAAAAATCGCAAAGGAAGAAAGCCAAGTTATACGCCTAGCGCCCTTGCGCAAACATCCGTGATTGAAGAATCCGCGGCTAGTCGCGAGAAAGGCCTGGCGTTGGTCAAGCAAGTGGCACAAGAGGGCGCGCAGATCGTTTGCTTCACCAAGTTGGCGCTGCTGCCGTTCTTTCCGCAACATCGTGCAGCGAAGACAAATTGCTCCTTGTCGATTGCGAGCTCGACCTGATCGAAAAGCTGCGGCTGGCACGCCCGTTCTTGCGTGATCGCCGGCCGGAGGTTTGTGCGGGTTGGAAGAAATGAGCTAACATAAAAGTGAAAGCTATGCGCAAGTCAACAAACTCAACCGAACGTTACACCGCCATTCTCAAAAAATCCGGCAAACAATTCGTGGCGCTTTGCCTTGAGTTGGGAGTAGTCGGTAGCGGCGGCACCCGTCCTCAAGCACTGCAGAGTTTGCAAGCAGCTATCGATTCGTACTTAGAATACGCGAGCGAAACCGGCTTGCCCAGC
>JABWAN010000862.1 GCA_013361015.1 Candidatus Zhuqueibacterota bacterium
CCTCGGTTTGAATTTCGACATACGGCCGCGAAAACTCCGGCAGAGCATCCACCGGCATTTTGCGCAGTTGCGTGAAGCCGAAAACCATTAACAGGGCTGCGACCGTTGCCATCACGAGTCTAAGCCTCAAGCTTGCACCAACAATCCAGTGCATCATTGCTGAACTCCCTTCATTGTGATTGGATCACAACACTGCTCTATTTTTTGAATTTTAATTGCTGTTGTCTGCGGGTTCCGCGGGCGGCGTGAGTGCGTAGACTTTTTTGCTATTCTTATAAGCGCTCTTTTCCATTTTCAATGCCGCGGCGCGCACTTCTGCCCGCGCTTTGGAATCGAGCTGCTCGAGTTTGACTAATTCCAACGTTTCTTTTGTTTTTTCGCCTGCGCCTCGCCATCCGACTTTCACATTGCCAACGTTCGGGGCAAAATACTTGAGCTGTTGCGCTTCCGGCTCCGACGCGCTGGTTTCGGCGATGACCAACACGTCTTTATAGCTGCCTGCAGCCACGGCGACTTTCAGACCGACTTGATCGACCTGTCCACGATCGGTCCAGTCTACTGCGGGGCCCCACCCTTGCGAATAGCTCGGTGTTCCCGCCTTGGGCTCGGCCTGCATCATGATTCCCGCACGCGCTTCCTCAATGCCGTGAATCCAAGCCGGGTTATCGACCAGTTTGCCTTCGTCATATTCTTCCGGGTATTCCCCCACGCGCCAAACGTTGCCGTTATTGTCCTGCGCAAAAAAGGCGAGTTCAGCCTCCACTAGCTCACCGTCGCTATAATCCAAATCCCAAGAAACGAGCGTGCGAATGCCGCCAATCATTTTGGTCAAATCGGTGACGTTGATCACCACGCGATGAGGCACGACTGTGCCGTCATCCTCGACGGTGGAGCCTTCGTAGACGTAGCGCGTGCCTGGTTTCATAGGCAGCCATTTGTTTTCAATCCGAGTTGGAGTGGAGAAATTGCTCGCGTCAAAGTCTTCGAACTTTTTTTCCATCACCATATTATCGGCTTTGTCGTTTGCTCCGCTCGCAACTTGCGCTGCGGGTTTCGTGTCCTGCGCCTCCGCGCAACCAAGCGCCAGCCCCAAGCTGACAAGTAAGGCAAGCATTGCCCGCAACGTCAAGGTGCGGTGCCATGGTTTTTGATTAAAGCTACTGCGCGCGGAGTTCATCATGTTGTGATCCCTTCTTGGTTTTGGATTCCGGCAAGGTTCGCAAAGCTTCGTGCGGTTTGTCCCACGCAAAGGCTTCGCACCAATTGTACTCCAGCAAGGTGGCAAGCACGGAAGATTGTATGCTTTTGATGTGAACTTCATAGCCGCGTTGACGGATAACTTGGGCGAATTTGAGCAGCACGCGCAAACCTCGTAGACTAATCGCGTCGAGAGCTTCCAAACGCAAAGTCCATTGATTGCCCGGAAAGTATGAGACGTTTTGCAGGAAATCGCGCAACGGTTGGACATGTTCGCCGAGGATCGTGCCCTCCAAGGTTAGGTCGACAAATTTTTTGTTTGCGCTGAAGTCCACGACCACTGTCGCGCTCGGTGCGTCTGCGTTACTCGCCAAAGTCTGCCTGATTTTCGTCGGCGCGGCGTATCTTCTCTTTGTAACCGCGGGCGCGCGGCGCTTCTTGGGAGCGGCCGCCACTGCGTCGCCATTTGTTTTCGACATCGCCTGCCTTTGCGAAAAAAACTACCGGCCGCCATCAAGAGGCTCGTCGTTGCCCTATCGTCTCTGCGTGCGTGGCGCGCAATGCAGGAAGGATTACGGAGTGGGCGCGCGAATCTCGATGAACCGTTATTCGCGGTCGATGAACTTCTTGAGGGGCCGGTAAGTCATCGCATTGAACGCATCCACTAAAACCGCCACGCGTATTGAATTTTCACCGGCAGCTCGTTGGAAACGAATAGCCAACGATTGTCGCCGACTCTGCGCACCAAGTTGTGATTGTAGACCAGAAAGAGGTCGCCGAACTGATTGAACGTCCAGCGCAGTTTGTTGTTGGAGCCAAGCTCACGACTCTGCGTATCGTATTGCGTCAAGCTGCTCAATTGCAGATTGGGAGAGAAGTTCAACTGCAACCGCGCGCCGAATAACTCTTCCGTGAAGTCCGTCTCGGCCAGTTCTTCGGATTCAACGTCAATCGCGATTGCTGTGCCGGTATTTCGTTCTCCGGTAAATTCCAGAGTAATGAATGATGAGGGCTTCAGCGCCAATCTTGCCTCAAGCGTCTGCAAGTCGCCGTTATAATAATTGCCGAAGTCGTATCTGACCTCCGCGCTCACTTTGCGTTTTTCCGCGGAGCGCGCGCCAATCGAGTATCGCGTCCATTCATATGAGCCGGTGGGAAT
Organism: Candidatus Zhuqueibacterota bacterium; assembly: GCA_013361015.1. Taxonomy (GTDB): domain Bacteria; phylum Zhuqueibacterota; class Zhuqueibacteria; order Zhuqueibacterales; family Zhuqueibacteraceae; genus JABWAN01. Next base: position 2,357 of record JABWAN010000862.1, read on the forward strand.
ATCGACGTCATTGGCAAGCTCAAACACCTTGGGTGGTCGGTCGCCTTGCAACTCGATACCGGCGTCGAGGCGGTCGCCGCTTTCAAAAATCCAGTCAAAAGGCCTTACCAGCAGCGTATAACTCTCCCACGCGCTGTTGTCTTGATTGTTGTAGAGCCGAAAAGAAAATTCATGAACCATTTGGCGCACGAGCGACCATCCCGGACGCGGTTTGTAATCTCCGGTGAAATCCCAAATGTGCACGCCCTTGCGCGGCACAAAGCCGAGCGAAGGATCGAAGCTCTCGCCGATGCGTATGGTGGTGAAATTGACGTCGAATAAATCATTGGGATAATCAAGGCGGAGACCGAATGCTGATTTATCGCCCTCCAAATCCTCGCGGTTATTGAGCAGGCCCCAAACGCCGATCAAGAAAGTTTTGTCTTGTAAGAAACTCGAAGTGCGGTACGTGAAATCCGCGCCCGCGGTCCAGCTTCCGGAGCGGCCCAATTGATCGCCGAAATTGACGAGCATCCCCAGCGAAGATTCTTCGAGCACGTTTTGTTTGAGGCGGAGGGTGCCCATCGTCGTCTGTTCCAAAGCGATCGTAGAATCTTCCGTCAAGGCAAATTCTTCCACGTTGCGCGTGTTTGCGACGAGCGCGCCGAGATTGGTATTGCCCACGCGACCGTTTATTTTGCCGCCGGCATTGATGGGGATTTCCGATTGATCGTCTTCGCCGCTGCCCAGAAGGCCGATGCGACGGCTGAAGAATGGTTGCAAATTATCTTCGTCCAAGCCCAAACCAAATTCGAAAATATCCGCACCATCCAAAAAGAACGTGCGTTTCTCCGGAAAGTAAACGGGAAAGCGCGTGAGATTGACTTGC
>JABWAN010000863.1 GCA_013361015.1 Candidatus Zhuqueibacterota bacterium
GGCAAGATCCTGCGCGTTGATGCGCGCCGGCTCGCGCTGCCAGACATTGAATTGCTGCACGTAACGCAATATTTCACTCGCATTCTGCTCCGCGACCGAGGCTGCCGGCTTTTGTGTTTTTAGATAAGCAAAAAACTGTTGCAAAAGCAGCGGCTGGAGCACGTCCACGGCCCGGCGCGCCAATGTTTCTTTGAGATGAATACTCGCGTGCGGCGTCAAAATGCTCATGCCGCGATATTCGTTCGCGCCTTTAACCACCGACAAGTTCGCGCGCGCTTGCACTTCCACCTCGTTGCACGCCAATTTGTAATTGCGCGAGAGATATTCGGGCGTGTAGGCGCTGCCGTTCTGTTCATGGTTTTGATCGCGCGCCGGAAAGAACTCCACTTGCCATTCCAACAAAAAAGGATTCCACGGCTGCGCTGCGACTGAATTGAACGCGAAGTGATATGCGCCTGCGGCTTTTTCGATTTGATCAAGTTGCGCGGTGACCGCCTCCAACACCGTGTCGCTTAGCAATGCAGGCTGTAACTTCTCATAAGGAAAATCATCGGCCGGCACGCAGGCCAGCAAACCATCGTCGCGCAAGCGCCCGTCCTGGCCGTGTCGCGCCGAGGCTTGCACCTCCGCGCCGGCGAGCAACAACACCGGTTCGCGCGGTTGCCAATAGCGCGGCCCGGCCGTGGGTTTGAGCGCATAGCTCGCATTGGCTTGCTGCGTTGCGGGTTTGCTGTTGTGCGCCTGCAGTTCTTGCGCAAGTTGATTGAGCGCCTGTGCGAGGCGCGCGGCCGACGAATTGGATTGCCCGGAAAGGTCGCGCGCAATCGCGCCGTTTTGGTTCTCAAGTTGGAGCGCCAGCAATCCGTTCGTTGCAATCTTCTGCTTAAGCAAAACCAAGTCGCGGCATTCGACGTAATCACGGCATAGATCGAGCGCAGGATATGAGGGCTTCATCTCTTCGGGCGGATAAGCGCAAACCATATATTTGCACCAATCCGCGTAAAGCTGCCCGCGCAGCGACTCGATCTCCTCACAGCCGCGATCATAATCGTGTTGCAGCAGATTCGCTTGATTGAGCAAATGCGCGAGGTGCGGTTCGAGCGTGAGTTGCGTTTGCGCATGAGCGCGCTCGGCGTTGGCCTTTTCACCTTCCGGCGTTTGGAGCCGAATGGTCCAAAGCGTTCCCGCGTGCTGAGCAATAAAACTCTTGCCGTGCCGCGCCTCTTTAAATTTTGCGCCTAGGTCCAATTGACGCTGCTCCAACCCGCCCGCCAATTGCAGCGCCTCCAATTGATCTTCAAGCACTCGACCTTGTTCCTCGCCTGCCAATAATTGTCCGAGATATGCAGACAAGGCCTCGGTGCCGGTATTGCCAACCGCAAGCGCGACCTTGATAGGCCCGCGCTCGGGCGGCGCCGGTGTTTGCTTAAATGAAACCCGCGAAAAACAAAGCATGCGCTCCGGCATTTGCGTCGCGGCCGTGCTCGCGAACAGATTCAAAATTTCATCCTGCCGGTCTCGCACCGTTGCGCTGAACCTGCGCACCGCATCGAGTTTGCCGACCTCAACCACGGCTTGATTCGGCGCCGAAGCAAGCAACCACTCGCGCGCCGCAGCGTCAGTTGCAATGGCACGCAATGCTCCACATTCGCACAGCAGCTTCCACAGCGTCCCGTCCTGGTCTTTTAAGCTGGAAAGAAAAACCTCGCGCGACACGGTGATCGGCATGGCCCAACCGAACTCCTCCGCAAGTGCTTCCAATTGTTGCAAAGCTTCCGGCAAAGCGTGATCGAAGTTGCCTGCGCAGAGCTTCCAGTTTTGAAGGAAGAACGATAAATGATCCGCGCCGGAGGAATCATACCAACCGATCGCTTCATAGGTCAGTCCGGCGGGATCCGTTATGTCGGGATCATAGAAACCGAAAATACCGTGACAGTTCGGATAGAACGCTGCGAAAGTCGGATCACCATAACCGATCGCGCTTAACGAATAAGGCAAATACTCGCTACCCCGCGCTTGCCACAACGACAACGGTACGGTGCGGCCCACATAGCGAAACGGCGGAGCCGTCGGCTCAGAAGAACGCACGGGAAAAGAAACTCCGGCCTGCCCGGTGCTTTCGCTGAGGGGATGCACGTAATCACTTTCAACAATCCATGCGCCCTCGCGCTTCCCCATTTTTCGGCGCACGACCAACCAGCGATTCGGCGCTGCGGGAAAAGCAGATTGCGCGAGCAGAGCTTCAATGGTGGGCAGCAAATCAATTTGGCTTTGCTCCTCCCAAGCGCCGCGGCGTTGTTCGCGCGGGGTCACGAAAGCCGCGAGCGCGTTTCCCGCAATTGGGGTGAGCCAATTGAGCGCGAGCATTTTTTGCCAAAGCGTTTTGGTTAGATCGAGGCCGAACACACCCTCAAGTGCATCGCGACGCAACAGCGGCAGGCTCATGGTTTTGGTCAACGCCTCCGGCAAAGCCCAATGCAAATGCACGCCAGCGCCGAGTTGAAAATTGCGGTCTTCGAACGCGTGCGCTAAAATGGTTTCGCTGAGGAAGGGGCGATCGGGATTGTGATCACGGCTGCCGTCAAAATAAGGCAGATTCGAGAAGTCGGCCCGCGCTGCAACCGCGGACATGGAGGTTTTTAGAAACAGCGCATCCGTGCGAGTGGGCACGAACAGAACTTTGCTCATGTGGCGGTCTTTCACTCTGGAACGCGGAAGTTGCAAACAATCCGTTCTTGCCGGGATTGCGTCAATGCAAATGGATAGAGACAGAGTGGAGCAAAAAACAAAGGCAGGTTTTCGGAAGCAGCACGTGCTTGTTGGAGTTTACTGAAGCAACACTAGATTTGCCGGGTAAAATTTTGCGGGCGCAAGATGTGGAAAACTGCGCGCAAATGCAAGTGGAAAGTCAATTGGGTATGAAAAAAAGCGGAAGTGCTCGAACGGCGCGGCTGTATTTTCTGAAGGCCCTGTGTGCTTTGGGGTTCTCTTCAACGCAAGTAACGTAACTGCGAGAATCGCCAGAAACGTTTCAATGCACTCTGTGCTTTGGGGTTCTCTTCAACCCATTACCGGTGCGCGCTCATCCAACGGCATCGAGTTTCAATGCACTCTGTGCTTTGGGGGGTGTGTATTCCGGTGAAAACTGCCAGGGATTCCGGCTGAAAGTTTACCACTAGCCCTTGTTGCTTTGCTGGCGTTCGTTTTCGTCTTGGGGTGGCAG
>JABWAN010000016.1 GCA_013361015.1 Candidatus Zhuqueibacterota bacterium
TTTCATTTGCCGCTGTAGCTCCAGACACGCTGCGGCCGAAACGACAGTCGTGTGAGTGGCACAGTATTCGAGAGCACTGACGTCGAGCTGGCTGCGGCTGACCGATATGAACAACTCGCTGCTTACAAACGGATAGGCGTAATGCTCGCTTCGGGAAGGAAGGCCTGGGTGTACGTTGACGCCCGCACCGCACCGCCAAATTTGATCGACGCGCTCGCATTTTAACTCGGGCACGAGGCGTTAGACTCCAACCACCCCCTACACTTCTGCTTCCACAAAAAAACGCGCTCTATTTTTGATTGTGAAATTCGTATGGGAGGATTACTCGGCGTGCAGCAACAAAATTTTTTTCAACGCCGTGCGCTCATCCGCACTGAGCCGAATAAAATAGATTCCTGCACGCGCTTTGCGGCCATGCTCATCTTGGCCGTTCCAAATCAGCACGTGCTCTCCGCCGCTAAATTCTCCCCACGCCAAGTTTGCGATGCGACGCCCCATCACATCGAAAATTTCTGCGTGCAGCGCTGCAGCATTGGGCAAAAAGAAACGCACGCGCACGCTTTGCGAAGCAATGCTCGGCGTGAACGGATTGGGATATATTCCCAACAAGCGAAATTCTTGCGGAGGCGGGACAACGCTCTCCGCCTCAAAATTGGGCTTTGGATCCAAAGGCGTATCAGAGTCGGGAGGATCGGTATCATCGCCCGGCGTGAAGCGTGAATGAAAGTCTTTGATCTTCATTGTGACTGGAATCGCAACGGTTGCTTCGAACGGGTCTTGCGCTTGTGCGAACACCCAACCGCTCATCTGCGCGGTCCACGGCTGCGCGGGCGCTTTGAGGCGCAAATAGTGCGTGCGCCGTTCGCCCGGCCTCATTTGCCAAGAAGGAGTTTCAATCTGGAAGTGTGGGCTGTTTTCCCGCCAAACAAATTTGCCGAATTTTCCCGGCAGTTTTGGGCTGGGCCAGTTTGCTGCAGGATATCTCGCGCTTGAAAAAGAGCTGCGGAAAGTCAAGCGCGCGTTTTGTGTTTCCCGCTGTAGGGCGGCAACGGGCACCTGAATCAGCAAGTGCGGCAGCGGGCTGAGATTGTAATTCAAAAATTTCACCTCTACCGGGATATTAGGAGACGCCCTGGTACTAATGGCAGCTTCAAGGATTTCAAGCGTAACACTTTGCTCAAAAGTGGCGTCGCGCCACACGAAGCTCAACCAAAAACGTGATTCCATACTTCTAGGTTTGAGCGGAATGAAAAATATGTAGAGCCACTTTTCGTCATAGGTGAAATGCAGTTTGGCCACGGCATAGGCATATGGCGGCTCACGCAGGTAAATCATGGGGGCGCGTTCATAGAAGTCGGAGGGTTGTAGCTGTGTTTGCACATTGAAAAAAAGCCTGGCCGCCTGCGCTTCTTGAGTTTGATCCTGGGCATCGTAGGCGCGGTCGTCCGCCAAATTTTCCTGCTCGAAAAACATATTGCGTATCGTGAGCTGCAAATCGCCGGCGTTGTTGAACTCGACGGGCGCGGCTACTGAATCACCGCGCGCCAGTGTGAACTCGCGCGTCGGCACCGCCATTAATGTACCGGAATAAGGTCTAATGATGAAGTTTAGCAAGCTGTCCGGCGCCTGCGCCGGGAAGAACTCGTCCCGGCCATAGCGATCACGCAAGCGCACGTAATATTCCACCGAGGTGGAAACTCGTGAGGACAGAATCTCGCCCAGATAAAGTCCACGCGCGATTTCGCGCAGCTCGGTGCTCATGAACTCTTGCGCCCCAATATGGCGAAAGAATAATTTGATGTCCAAATCGGCACTGACGTTTTCGATCCAAACTTGCACCGGGTAAAAAGAGTTGGGATTAACCACAGCATTGGGGCCTTTGAGGTGAGTAATGCGTGGCGCGCGATATGGCACACATGCGTCGAAAATCATCTTCGTGCCGACCTGCCGCAGATTGCTGAGCGCGACGCCGGAAGCGCGTGTTTGCTCGTGCCAATTCGTATTGTCCGCGGGATGGTCGTAAAAATTCGTGTTGGGATTGGTGTCAGTGGCGAAACGTGCTGCGCCGCCGGGGTAAAAGAAATCGCCGGCCGAACCGGTCGAATCGCGCGAGAGATCAAAGACATCGCGGCCGCTGTTCGGATCGGCGCTGCCATTCGTGAACAAGCCGGCTGCACTTTCCACGTCCCACATGGAGAAACCGCGCCGCGCGTACGCATCGCCCGCTTGATGCCAAATCAAAAGACCGCGGCCTTTGTATCTTGCATCGTAGTCCGAGCCTTGGTGATTCGTCACCAAAAAGTACTGGGCCTCATCAAGCGGAATGAGCACAACCTTGCCGCCGCGCCGAATATCCTCCAGCTCGACATTGTAAAGCGTGTCCGCAATTATCTGCACGCGCTCGGGCGCGAGCCAGCCAATGTCCAGCAAATTCTGCACGCTGTATGGAGCAAGTTGATGGAGGTTTTGATCCATCAACTCGTAATCACCGAAGCTCTTGGCAAGATGATGCGGTGGATGTTGTGCGCCCAAGAGATGCCCGTATTCATGCGCCACCACGCCGAGAAAAACTTCCGAATCGACTAAATCCATGGTCGCGCCCACGCCTGCAAAACGTCGCTCCCAGCGTTTGCCTTTTACCAATTGCGCAAAGCCGTCGGATCCGTTTTGAAAATTGCCGAGCAGGTTCAAAAAAATGATGTCGTAGCGTGCGGGGAATCCCGGCTGATCCGCATAGACTTTGTCGAGAATTTCTTCGGTGATGATTTCGTAGCCGAGCGCTTTCGTTGCCGGTTCTGGAATTTGGCTCTGATAGTAACTCATTGCAGAGTCAGCCACGTAACACAGCGCCTCGAATGGCGCCGGCCGCAATGCGGTTTCCACCAGCAAGGTTTGGCGGCCCTCCGACATTTTGCTGATGAAATCCGGTATCTCGGTTTCTACGCGCAAGTAAACCGGCGGAAGGCGTAGCGTCTCCTGTTCGGGGAAGGCAACGTAAATTGCCAACGCGCGCACAAAGTTTTTCCGTGCGAGTGCGGTATCCGGAATGATTGATCGCTGAGCTTGCTCAAAAGAAGAAAAATTGCAAAAGGCCTCGTTGTTCGGGCGCGATTGCGCGCGCAGCATGGTACTGGCAAGGACGAGTATAAGCAGGGTGGCAAGCACGGCAGGAGTTTTCGAACAATTCTTCACCATTCTTCCCAGGAAGACTTCACCGCTTCGTGACTATTGCAGCCGCATATAATGTACTAATTGAAAGTGCGAACCGTATGAGAAAATCGCAAGAAATTTCTCCGCCGATGACTAGAGAAAATTTGCAGAGCAATGATTTTAAGCCCCGTGCCGTGCACATAAAAATTTGAGCTTGCTAATTTCAACCGCCTCTCTCATCTTGCGTGAGAGAACGAATCACTTTTACCAAACTGGAGAAGAACATGATTCCCGCCCTGCGTGAGCAATACAATCGCCGGTTTAGTTTGGAAAAATACCATCGCTTCTTACAAGCGCTGGATGACGCAGTGGGAATGAAAATCGAATTTCGCGTGTGCGAGACGCCGATCTTTGTGCCGCGCGAGTTACTGGCGGAACTGCAGAGCGCCTCGCACGATTTGGTGCAGCAGCTCATGGCGCCGGCTTATCTCAAAGAGTCGCAGCGCGCCGTGCCGGAACCATTCCGTGTTCCCAATGACGACGATCATCCCGTGTTTTTGGCGGTTGATTTCGCCATCACGCTTAACGCTGCGGGCAAGCTCGAACCCAAGCTCATCGAGCTGCAAGGCTTCCCTTCGCTTTATGCTTTTCAAATCGTGCTCGCGCAGACGTTTCAACGCAGTTTCGGTTTCGAGCATCTCAAGTTTCTGTTGAACGATTTGCAAGAGGCGGATTATCTGGCCATGCTCAAACAAGCCATCGTTGGGGCGCACGCTGCCGAGAACGTCATTTTGATGGAGATCGAGCCGGAGAAACAAAAAACCGCGCCGGACTTTTACTGCACGGAGCGATTTATCGGCGTAAAGCCCGTGTGCATTACCACCGTCAAGAAGCGCGGCCGCAAGCTTTTTTATCCGCAAGAGGGCAAAGAAATTCCCATTCATCGCATCTATAATCGCGTGATCGTAGACGAGTTCATCAAGAAGGGCATCAAATGCGACTTTGATTTCCGCGACGATCTCGACGTGGAATGGGCCGGGCATCCGAATTGGTATTTTCGCATGAGCAAATTTTCGCTGCCTTATCTCAGTCATCCTACAGTTCCGAGAGCTAACTTTGTCGATCGGCTCGAACATTATCCGCACGACTTGCAGAACTACGTGCTCAAACCGCTCTTCTCTTTTGCCGGCAGCGGCGTGCTTGTCGATCCGACCAAAGCTGATTTGGAAGCGATCCCCAAGCACGAACGGTCGCATTATCTATTGCAGGAAAAGATCGCCTACGGCCCGGTGATTCAAACGCCGAACGAGCCGAGCAAAGTGGAAGTGCGCATGATGTTTCTGTGGAATGACCGCCTCGTGCCCGTGAACACGCTCGCGCGTTTGAGCAAAGGCAAAATGATGGGCGTGGATCACAACAAGAACAAAGACTGGGTGGGCGCTTCGGCGTGTTTGTTTGAGTGATTCATCCTCGGAATGTCATACTGTAAGAAGAACCCTCGCTCTCGATGCAAATCTCAATTTCGATGAAAGAACAAAAACATTGCATCGCCCTCCTTCTCGCCGGCGGCAAGAGCAGCCGCATGGGCCAAGACAAAGCGCTCTTGCCGTTTGGAAAAACTACCGTCATTGAGTTTTTGCTCGCACGCCTGCAACAAGCTTGTGAGGACGTGATTGTCGTGACTACGCCAGGGCAAACTTATCCTCATCTAAACGTGCGAAAAGTATTCGACCTCGTGCCGAACAAGTTGAGTTCGGGGGGATTGTATAGCGGATTGCTGCAATCGCCGTCGGAGATCAACTTCGTGTGCGGGTGTGATATGCCTCTGCTTAAGCCCGAATTGGTGCGTCATCTCTTCGCGCAGATCGAAGGCTATGAAGCGGTGGTGCCCAAGCACAACGGCTTTTTCGAGCCGCTGTGCGCGGTTTATTCGAAAGCGTGTTTGCCACACATCGAAGCGCAATTGCAAACCGTCGATCTTCGCATGACGAGTTGGCTAGCGCATGCGCGCGTGCGCTTTGTAGATGAAGAAGAGTTGCGCAAGGTCGATCCCGAGATGCTCTCGCTCTTGAACATGAACACGCCCGAGGATTATCACCGCATGCGCAAGCTTGCCGAGCATGCACGCTTCTCTTGAGCGCCTCACCTCGATGTCATTCTGTGTGCCTTCCCTCGCGCTGGGTATACCTCTCACAATAGGCTGCATATCGAGCACTAGGGAAGATTCTTATAGAATGACAGATTTCATTGTTTCGCTTCCTCCTCCACCAAGCTTTTGTCATTCTCAAAATCATACAACGTCTTGCGCTTCAAATCTGCCACTGCGGTTTGATAATCGGTGTAAGCATTCAAATACGCCGTGCGCGCGTCGGTCAAGCGCCGCCGATCGAGCGCCAACTCCTGCGCGGAAATGTCGCCGTTATCGAAACGCGCCACGCTGATCTCATAACTTCTCTCCGCCAGTTTTTGACTCTTCTCTAAAACCTCCACGCGATTTGCCGCTTCGCGCACACGCGCCACCACGTCTTTGATTTCGCGCTCCACCGTAATGCGCTCGTCTTCCACGCGCAATGCGGCTTGGTCCAAACGCGCTTTGGCCGCGGAAACTTCCGCGCCGTTCACACCCGAATCCCACAACGGCACGCTCACGGAAAATTGCACGCCGCGGTTTTTCGGGCGGTCGCGCAAGTCCCGCCAGCTTGAGCGCAACAACTCCTCCGTGCCGGTTTCATATGGCAATGTCGGGTCGCTGATGCCGGTGAGATCATAATACGCGGAGAGTTCGGCTTTGAACTCCGAACGTGCGTCCGTGCGCTTCAGCTCGATCTCTTGCAACCGCTTTTCGATTTGTTGCTCGCGTATTTCCGAGCGATGCGCCATACCGAACGCGATGGCCTTCTCCAAATCAATCGCAAAGGGCTTGAAATCAACCGTGGTTTGTACGGCGATGCGCTCCGCGAGCGGCATGCCGATAACTTGCTTGAATAAGTCCTCCTGCCGATGCAACGCGCTTTCCGCGGAATACACGCGGTTGCGGCTCTGCGCGAGATCGACTTCGGTCTGCAAAGCTTCCACTTCCGGAATCAAACCCGCCGCGTATTTCTTGCTCGCCAAATTGAAGGCTTCTTCCTGCTGCTGCAAATCTTCGCGCGCAATCTCCAACTCGCGCGTTGCGCTATAAAGCTGAAAGAATGCTTGCGTGACGCTGTAAACGACCTCCAACTCGTTGCGCCGAATCTGCCCCGAGGTGCGATCATAATTCAAATTTGCTTCTTCGTAGCCGAGTTTCAGCGTGTTAATGGTGAAGAGCGGCTGACTCAAACGCAGTCCAATGGAAGTGAGAAAATCCTTGCGTTTGAGCTTGCTGTCTTCGTTTTGAATGAAGGTGGAAACATTCTGTTGATAGGCCTGGCCGGTCAAAGTGAACACGCCGTTCGTGGGAAGAGGTTGATTGATATCGAGCGCGCCATTGAAACGCAGCGTGCCGCGCGTCGTGTAGGAGGGCAGCCCGTTCGCTACTTCCACGGCTAAAAGTTGCTCGGTGAGATTGGGCGAATCCAAGCGAAGCTGCGCATTGGTTTTGAAATTGCCCTTGCGCGCCTGCAGATTCTGCCGCGCCGCCTCCAGCGAAAGCCCGAGCGACTTCACGCTAAAGCTGCGTTGGAGCGCGTAGTTAATCGCCTCGGACAACGTGAAAACTCGCGCCGTGGAATCCGCGCTTGTGGCTTGCGCAAAAAGCTCACCGCAAGGAATTGCCATCAGCATCAAAACCACCGTCGCCCGCTTCATCGCTGCTCCTTTCGCATTATTCTATTAAAAGTGAACTCTGTGCAAAAAAGCAAAAACTTTTCGGACACAAAAACGAAAGCACTCAAAAACTATTTTAGAGTGCTTGCAATTTTGTGTCGATTTTGGCTGCGGTTCGTCCGCCTTATGCGTGTTGATTTTCAAATTCGGCAATCATGTTTGCGCTGCCACGTCCAAGCCGCGGCTGAATATTGCTGAACGGCTTCGCGCCAACTTTTTTTCATTTGGCTCCTTCGCTTTTTTCTCAATGTTGGCTCCTTGCCTTATTCGTACCGCAACGACTCAATCGGATCCAACCTCGCCGCCTGTTTGGCGGGGAAAAATCCGAAAAGAATGCCGACCGCGGCCGAAACTCCGAACGCGAGTGCGATCGAAGCAAACGAGACAATCGTTTTCCAGCCCGCATAAAACGTGATCACGCGCGTCATCGACCAGCCGAGCAGAATGCCCACCATGCCGCCGCAAAAACTGAGCAACGTGGCCTCCACGAGAAATTGCCCCATCACGTCTTTGCGCGTCGCACCGATGGCGCGGCGAATGCCGATCTCGCGCGTGCGCTCCATCACCGAAGCCAGCATGATGTTCATGATGCCGATGCCGCCCACCAGCAGCGAGATGCCAGCGATGCAGCCCATCACAATGTTGAAAATGCGCTGCGTTTTTTGGCGCTGTCGCAGCAACTCTTCGGGAATGGAAATCTGAAAATCCTCCGCCTCTTTATGGCGGCGCAGCAACGTTGTATTGATGATATTCGCCGCTTCGCGCACGCGCTCGGGTTCTTGCACGCGGGCCACGATACGGTCGATTTCACTCTCAAACGGCTGCCGCATAAGGCGTTGCATGGCCGTTGTGAGTGGAATGTAAATCTGCCGGTTCATGTCCTCCGTGCCGTCACTCGCATTGAAAAGTTTTCTTTCCATCACGCCCACGACCGTGAACCAAGCTTCGCCGAGCTTCACTTGCTCGTTGAGGGGATCGCGAAAAAAAACAGCTCGCGCTTGATCTCCGCGCCGAGCACGCACACGCGCCGCGCCTCCATTTCATCGACATAGTTGAAAAACGCGCCCGCGGCGGGATGATAGCTCATCACTTGCTCGAAATCCGGTAACGTGCCCATCACCGTCGTATTCACGCGCTCCGAGCCGTATTGCGCGGTGAGATTGTAAAGCTGCTGCGGTACGATGCCGTTGAGCAGCGGATTCGTTTCTGCGAGCGCTTGCGCGTCCGCCAAACGCAAGCCTTGCGAACGATTGTCGCGGTCGCTGCCTTCCTCCGCATCTTCCGTTTCCAAATTTTGAATGATGATATTATTGATGCCCATCTGCGCAATTTGCTGCAACGCCTCTTCCTTCGCGCCCTCGCCGATGGACAACATGCTAATCACCGCGGCCACGCCGAAGATGATGCCCAGCATGGTGAGCAGCGAACGCAACTTGTGCGTGCGCAACCCCTCCACACCAACGCGAAAACTTTCTTCATAATTCATATCAGTGCCGCTCATGTTTTTCTCCCCCTTCTCTTTCTAAGAGAAGGGGGCCGTGGGGATGAGTTCGGAGCGCCTGCAAGCTCTTAACATGACACATACTCTTCATCCGATCCAAACTTTGACCATTTGATGTGAATCACAGACAAATGCGATCTCGCCATTACTTTTTTTTGCTTAGTCGCTGCATCACCTCAGGTTCATCTTTGCTTGTTTACCTGACTTTCATTTCTTCGAGCGAGGAGACTTCAAAGCGACTTCATCCTATTGCGCACCGCTGCTTTTCAAAATTGGCGCGGTTTTATCCGATAATCATAAACCCGCCTTCATCGTCCGACTTCTTCCTCTCTTTCTTGATCGGCTTCGGCGCTTCGTTGCCGATTTGTTCGAGCGGCAGAGTCGGATCGCGCATGCAAACTTTTTCGCCCGCCTTCACGCCCGAAGTGATCACGATGAAATCCGAATTTTTCACGCCGACCTCGACGACTTTCGCCGTGGTGGAACCTGCGGGGTACATCACGGTTTTGCCCTCTTTCTCGAACACCGATTCCAGAGAAGTATAAACCGCATCGGGAATCCGGTCCGTGACAATTTCCACCGCCGCGGACATACCCGGCTTGAGGCGCGGATCGCCGCCGTCAACCAATACCATTACCTCGAACTCTTTCACGTTGGAATTGCGTTTGCGCGAAGCCAGCGTCGCGATTTGGGAGACCGTGCCGTAAAACGTCGGCTCGGGCAGCGCGTCCAATTTGATCTTCACTTGCTGACCTTTGCTCACACGGCTCACATCCACTTCATTCACGCTCGTCTTCACTTGCATCACGGAAAGATCGGGAATCTCCACCAACTCTTGTCCGCGCCACGGCGTGTCGCCCACTTTCACTTTCGCGATGCCGCTTGGCCCCCAAATTTCCTTGTGCACCACCAGTCCGTCAATCGGTGCTTTCAACGTGAGCGACTCGTACTCCCGCTCGGCTTCGGTCAACTCCAAGCGCGCGCGCTCCACTTGCAAATTGGCTTTGTGCAGATTGGCTTCATCGATTTTCTTTTGCGAAGCGATTTTTTCTTCCGCCTGTTTGAGCGCCAGCTCGGCTTTGCGCAAATTGATTTCCTGTTCGCGGCGTTTGGCGTCGGCTTCGAACTTCATCTGCTCGAAACGCAACCTGGCCTGCTCGTGCGAATAGCGTTGCGTGAGCAACGAGCTTTCAAGTTGCGCGAGATTCGAAGCGATGCTCACCTTCTGGCTTTCGCGTTCGGCCAGAGCATTATCGAGTGCGTTCTTTTTTTCATCCACTTTTTGCTGCGCCTGCGTGGGATCGAATTGCACGAGAAAGTCGTCCGCTTTGACGATGTTGCCTTCCGGGGCAAGACGAATGATTTGAATGTTCGAAGAAATCGAGCGCGGCACGCTGACCGAGCGCGAGTTTAACGCTTTCAATTCGCCCTTCACTTTGATGGTAACCAGAAACTCGCCTTGCTGCACTTCACTCGTCGCCACCTCGGTTGAAGACGAGCCCGCATTCCACACCACCAACACGAGCACGACCGCAGCCGCGCCGATGATCGCCAGCATGCGACGATTGCGCAAAATCTCTCGGAAAGACATGATTCACCCTTCTTTTCTTTTGTGTCATGCAGTAGGAATCTTTCTTCGCGCTGAAAACCAAGCTCAGTGAGGCTCATAGCTAGCGCTGAGAAAGCCCTTCTGACAATTCTGGAGAGCCTTCATGAATGCTCAAAGGCTAGCCGATCTATCGCACATTTTCAGCGACACGCGCTTTCGCACGGCGGCTCGCTGCATCACCAAACTGCGCTGCGCGTATTTCATTTATGCTCATCCCCCGCGTTGCGTATATCCGCTGCCGCCCTTTGCCTCGCCTTAAGCAATATTGCTACGCCGCAGGCGGGTGAAATGCCGGCATTGCGCAAGAGCTATGAACCCAGCATCTGAGGATTGAGTTGCCAGATCGCATAGTTCAACGCCGCGGCAAAACTTATCCACAGCAGATACGGAATCAGCAATGCGCCGGCCAGCGCTCGTATGCGCCAAAAGGCAATGAGCGTTGCCACAACCAAAGCCCACAGCAGCAGTATGTCCACGAACGCCAGCGCGCCGCGTTGCCAGCCGAAAAAAAGCCAGCTCCATATAGCATTACTCACGAGTTGTACCAGAAACAACGTGAGTGCCGTACGCGCTGCACGAAAACCGTCGACACGCCAGACCAGCCACGCCGCAATGCCCATGAGCGTGTAGAGAAGTGTCCAAACCGGGCCAAAGATAGATGCTGGCGGAGCCCACTCAGGGAGCACTAGCTGCGTGTAAAACGCACCCGCATTTATCGACGCGGCGCTACCAATGCCGGCTGCAATGAAGCTCACCACGAGCCACGCAACCAGGCCAAGAACTTGCTTTTGCGTTTGAAATCGAGTCATAAGGAACTCCCGTATTGCCTAACGCCTTTTTACTTGTGACGAATCGGCATTCGCCGTTTTCAAATTTGACTTGGCGTTCGCGCTATCTTTCTTAACCTGCATCTGCACACCGCCTTTCGGCATTTGTTTCATCATCTCCGGCGTGAGCGTGATTTTGATATCCGTCTTCGCCATCTCGCCGCCGGGCAGGTTGAGTTGTTTCATCATCGCTTCCATTCCGCCGGGCGCGCCACCGGGCGGCTCGGGCGGCCGATTGCGATGCGCCTCATAATCAAACGTGAGTTGCCGCTTTTCCATCTCCTTGAAAAAATCTTCGCGTTCGGAAGCAGGCGGAGCGAGCCGCGCTTGATACGCCGCGTAACCGAGCGGCCGCGCGCGCGGATCGCCGGCTTGCCATGAAACTTCCGCGCCAACTTCGAGTCCTGCAATGCTCACGTAGAAGTCGTTGCGGCCGGTGATCTCAATCGGCGTGGGCTTGCGCGGCGATTTCTTCGTGAACACCACGGGCTTGCCTTCCAGTTCATAAACCGCGCCGAGGGGAAGCAGCGTAGCGTCGGGAATCACGCCGAGTTGCACGCGCACTTTTGCCGTCATGCCGGGCTTGAGTAAGCTATCGCGTTCCATAATCTCCAGCCTTGCGCCGAAGATGCGCACCGTGCTTTCCCAATCTTTAGATGAAGCGATTTGCGTGGTGTAAATCAAACGCGCGCGGAAAGTTTTTTTCGGAAAGGCTTCGAGCGTGAGCAATGCTTCCTGCCCGAGTTTCAGCTTCGCGGCATCAACTTCATTGACGGGAATTTTAACCTGCATGCGCGAAAGGTCGGGCAGATCAATCACCCCGCGGCCCGGACGAATCTTTCCGCCTAACTCCGGCTTCTTGCCGTCCCAATCCGCATGATAAACCACCATGCCCGGCAGCGGCGCGCGCAACGTGAGTTGATCGAGCTGGCGCTGCATGCGATTGACTTCGCCCTGCGATTGGAAGATGACGAGCTGCAATTTTTTCTGCGCAGAGTTGTTGATAATCTTCTGCGCCTCGAGCCGCGTGTTCGCTTCTTTCAGCGCGACCCCGGCCTTGAGCACTTCCAACTCGCCCGATTCGCGGCGCACCTCGGATTCGAATTTGAGCTGCTCGAGTTGCACTTGTGCGAGTTTCAAGGCGTAATCGGCAATCTCGACGTTGCGTACGAGTTCTTGGATTTGCGCCTCGTGCTCCGCTTGCATGCTGCGCAAAGAAGCAAGGTGTGCGTCCAACTCGGTTTTTTTGGTGTTGAATTGATTGTGCAAGCTGGTGCGATCGAACTCCACGAGCACGGCGCCGGAGTCGACCTGCATGCCTTCGGCCGCGAGTGAGGTGATCTGCAAATCCAGCGACCAAATTTGCGGCGCCGAAACCACCGTGCTGTTCACCGCGCCGATCTCGCCGGTTTCAGTAAGCTCGACGCGCAGTGTGTCTTTGCGGACCATAGCCCAAGTCGTGGTTTGGGACTGCACAACTTGAGGTGCGAGCAGCAAGAAACTCAACGAAACCATCATTGCGTGGTGCAGCATGACTCATGCTCTTTTCGCTGATGTGTGGAAAAACGTAATTATTGGAATGGGAAGGAGCCGCCCAGCGCCCCGGGTTCATCACTGAGTTCTGAGTTCTTTTTCAAGAGAAGATTGAGCAATGTGAAGGGCGCCGTTTATACCGCATAAGATCGCGGAATGAGAGAAAAAGTTGCAAGATATTTTAGAGCCACTCATTCTCGCGATACCAATCCACCGTTTGGCGCAAGCCTTCTTCCAAAGACAACGTCGTTGCAAAGCCGAGTTGCTCGCGCGCTTTTTCCGCGGAGAACACCCAATGCGGCTCGCGCATTTCGCGAATCTTGTCAAAGTTCAACAGTGCGGGCTTGCGAATGATTTGCGCGCTCAATTCACTCAATGCTGCGACCATGGAAGTAACGAATGTCGGCACGGTGATTTGCACCGTCTTCTTTTGCATAGCGTGCGCAATGGCCAGGCCGAGTTGGGTCCATTCCACCGGGTCGGGATTGGTGATGAAATAGGTTTCACCGGCCGCGTTTGGATGTTGCGCCAAAGTGATCAAGCCGCGCACCAAATCGTGCACGTGAATCAGGCTGTAGATGCGGTTGATCCAGCCGGGGCGCAAACGAAGGCCGAGCCGGACTTGCTTGAAATACTCGTACACATCACGATCGCGTGGGCCATAAACAATGGGCGGGCGCGCGATGGTAAGCGGCAATCTGGCCGCATATTCTGCGCACGCGCGCTCGCCTTCGAGCTTGGCACGGCCATAAACCGAGACCGGCTGCGGCGTTTCGTCTTCACGCACAAGATGGCCGTCGTGACTAGGCCCGGCCGCAGCAATGCTCGAAACGAACACAAAGCGCTCGAGATTTTTTGCGTGGTGCGCACAGGCTTGCAACAAGGCGCGCACGGCCTCGCCGTTCGAGCGAAAATATTCTGCGGCGGTCAAGGCCTTGGTCACGCCGGCCAAATGAAAAACATGCGTAGCTTGCGCGAGCGTTGGAGCCAGAGATTCCTCTGTAAAGAGATCGCCGTGGATAAGCTGCACCGGCAATTTTTGCAGCCATTTTAATGAGCTGGTCGTGCGCACGAGACATCGAACTTCCCAGTCACGTTGCACCAGTTGCTCGACCAGTAAACTTCCGATAAACCCCGTACCGCCGGTAACAAAGGCAATCATGCGTGCTCCTCATTTAGTTCAATGCTACTGGCTCAGAGCAATATTTCAGAATGATAGGTTCGCAAAGCTGCAACGACTAAGAGTCGTACCGTAAAAATGTGTCAAACAAATTGCTCAATGTCAATTTGAGAATGCATCTTTTTGCGGCGGCGCTTGCGAGGTCGCAATCTTCGGTTGCAATTCTCGCCGGTGCGAGTATATTGTCGTCAACTCATGGCGCGGCAGCTCGTCCGGCCGAATTTGCCACCGCCAATCGAGGTGCATCAACGCAAAGAAATTCGTGAGGATGACAGCTTTTCAGGTCATTTGCAGAGGAGATTTTCAATGAACTTTACCAATCGCGTGGTTCTCATTACCGGCGGCACGGGTGCACTGGGCACGCTTATCACGCACGCATTTCTCAAGCACGGCGCGCTTGTGACGACGACTTATCATGGTGCAAGCAGCTTTGCGGAGCTGCAAGCCACACTCGGCGAAGAACGCGCGCGCTTGACCGGCATGAGCACGGATGTTACGAAAGCCTCGGCCATGCAGGCGCTCGTTGAACAAATCACAGGCAAATTCGGACGTATCGACGTGCTCATCAACCTCGTCGGCGGATTCATGGGCGGCACAAATGTCGTGGATACGACCGAAGCAGACTGGGATCGCATGCTCACACTCAATCTCAAGTCAACCTTTCTTTCTTGCCAAGCCGTATTGCCATACATGCTCAAACAAAATTACGGCCGCATTGTGAACACTTCTTCGCGTGGCGCAGTGCAACCCAGCGCGGGCGCCGCGGCCTATGCCGTTTCCAAAGCCGGCGTGCTCACCTTCACACAAAACCTGGCGCAGGAAGTGCGAACGCATGACGTCACTGCGAATGTCGTGCTGCCGGGCTTGATTGATACGCCGCAAAATCGCCAGAGTATTCCCAACGCGGACTATTCGAAATGGGTCTCACCCGCAAGCCTCGCGCATCTCGTGCTCTTTTTGGCAAGCGAAGAAGCCGGCGCCATCAACGGTGCAGCCGTGCCGATTTATGGCAAGAGTTGAAAGATCGCGGCGAGGGATTGTTGGATTGAGGCCCAAGCCAATCCAGCAATGTTGCGCCATGCGAGGAGTAGCGTAGCCTATGAAATGGTCGTTCAAGATTGCGGAAGTCTTCGGCATCTCCATCAAGGTGCACGCGATTTTTTTGCTCTTGCTCGCCTACATCGGCTGGGCGAATGCGGCGATGGGAGGGCTGCGCGCCGGCATTGAAGCAGTGATCTTTTTCAGCGTCATTTTTTTCTTCGTGTTGTTGCACGAATTGGGGCACAGTTTGGTGGCCATGCGCTATGGCGTGAAGGTGATCGATATCGTGCTCCTGCCGATCGGCGGCGTGGCGCGCATGGAAAATTTACCCACCAAACCGCTGCAAGAAATTCTCGTCGCCCTCGCCGGCCCGGCCGTAAATTTTGCCTTTGTGATTGCAATATTGCTCATCAATGTTGCCGTGGGCCGGCCGCTGGCATTTCCAGACTTTCAGCTTTCCGGCCAGGATTTTTGGAACAGTATTCTTTCGTTAAATTTTTTCATGGGCACATTCAATCTTTTGCCGGCGTTTCCAATGGATGGCGGCCGGGTGTTGCGCGGCGTGCTCGCGACGCGGATGAGTTATGCACGCGCTACGCACGTGGCTTCCTCTGTGGGGCAAGCGCTCGCGGTGCTTATGGGCCTCGCCGGCGTTTTCTATTTTCACAGTTTTTGGATTGCGATCATTGCAGCTTTCATCTTCATGGGCGCGGGCACGGAAGATCAAATGGTGCATTTGCGCGAAGCCATTGCCAGTCTCACGGTGACGCAGGTCATGTCGCGCCGCGTGTGCGCGCTGCAGCCGAATGATCCGTTGCGTACGGCTTTGGAGCTTTCCTATCAAGGCTGCCAGGATGATTTTCCCGTGCTCGAGGAGGGCCGGCTCGTGGGGATTCTACCGAAGCAGCGCGTACTCACGGCGATGCAAGAAGGCGGAGTCGAAGCGCCGGTGCGCACTTTCATGCTCACGCGTTTTTCCGCAGTGGGACCGTATGCGAGTTTGGCGCGCGTTTATGAAGAAATGGCGGCGCAGAATCTCAGTGCGGTTCCTGTGATTGAAAATGGCCGCATTTTGGGAATGTTGACGCTCGAAAACATCGGCAGGTATGTTTTAGTTGCAGCCTCTTTGGAAGGAAAGAAATCTTGAGCGCGTATTCCAGGTGAGAAGGGATCACTAAAATCCGTCTGCAATTCTTTTGAGCACGAGCTCCACTCCTCTTTCGAAAATCTTCGATGGCGTCAACAAGCTCACCACCAAGTATCCCGGTTGCGGGAAATCAAAAAAATATCCGGGGTGAATCAATACGTCGTACTCTTCCAATAATCTCACCGTGAACTCCTCTTCAGAAAACTCGTTTGCGATTGCGATGATCGCATACCATCCGCCTTCGCGTTGGAGCACACGGCAATGCGCAGTATGAGCACATTGCGCGAGCAGATACTGTTCGTTTGCTCGGCAGCGTTGCCGAATTTGCTTCTGCACGTGGCGGCGTTGCGTGAGTAATCTTGCTGCAGCGTGCTGCACCGGCGTGCCCACCGAAAGATAAGTATCGGCAATGAAGTCGAGGCGTTCTTGCGCTGCGGCGCGCAGAGTTTCCGGTCCGCTGACATGAATCCAGCTCAACTTTACTTGCGGCAGCGCAGAGATTTTGGAAAGCCCGCTGAGCACGAACGTGAGCGCGCCGCGATTGCCTACCAAGGAAGGCACGCGTTGTGCGTCTTCACCTTCGCCATAATCTGAAAACACTTCGTCGGAAATTATGGCAAGCTGATGCTCCGCGCAGAGCGCATTGAGTTGTTGCAGCTCTTCTTGTTTGATGAAGGAGCCGGTGGGATTATTGGGATTGACTACCACGAGCGCCACGGTTTGCGTGCTGACGGTGGCGGAGAGTTTTTCGCAATCTATTTGCCAGCCGGAAGTC
>JABWAN010000017.1 GCA_013361015.1 Candidatus Zhuqueibacterota bacterium
AAGATCGTGCTCGCCTCGTTTGGATCGTACGCCACGCTAATCACACGCGGATTGTTCCATCCGAGGTGCGTCCACGTTTGCCCGCCCTCATAACGGTGCAATCCACTCGCAGTGAGTTTAGCACCGACCACGTAGCCCTTGGATTGCACGAGCGTGGTGTAGAGGCGAGCTTGGCAATGCGCGAGGAGCGGAAACAGGAAAATGAAAATACTAATTCCCCCTTTGAGGGGGGAATTGTGAGCATAATTCAGAGACGATCTCCGCACCAAACCTCCGTTACCTGCGACACGCTTTCAAAGTGCGTCGCAGGTAAATTATTGCTTCGGCCAAATCAGCGGATTTTGGCTTTCATCATTCAACAAGTCGCCAATCTGCAAACGCGCAACTTGCTCTTTTGAGAGAATGTTTTGCACGCCGTTGAAAGTTGCGCCTTCGGGCATGTAAGCACACGTCATGGCGCGGCGCCAACGTGGCGTCATGTTCGGACCTGCGGCATGTGCCGTCAAGCCGTTGTGCAAACCCGCATCACCGGCTTTCATCACCGCGGCCTCCGGCTCTATATTTCTAAACTCGGGATAGTGTTGAAAGAGCGCATCCATGTTCTGGCCGATGTCAACGTTGTCGAAGCGCGCGAGTTTGTGCGAGCCGGGGAGATAATACAAGCAGCCATTCTGCAGCGTGGCGTCGTCGAGCGCGATCCAAATCGAAATGGCTTGGCGCGAATGAAATGACCAATAGGGATTGTCCAAGTGCCATGCTGTTGGGTTAGCCCACGGCTGCTTTTGCAGAGTTTGATCGTGCCACACACGCATGCCGCGCGCGCCCGTGAGCCGGCAGAGCATTTCACCCAACGCCTCATTAAGAAAATATTTTTTGACTGTGGGATTGATCTTCCACAAATTCAGGCGTTGCACGAAAACCTTGTCGTAATACGTTTCGCCTTCGACGAGAGCTTGATTGCCCGCGCCGGCAACTTTTTGTTTGCCCATTTGCACGACCGCAGCCGTGACCGCCGCGCGCAATTCTTCAACTTCCTCCGGCGTGAGAAAATCTTTCAGCACGAGGAAGCCATTCTCGTTATAGAAGGCAATCTGTTCCGAAGTGATGCGGGTGTTCATGTCCATTCCTTTTTGTGAGGCAAAACTATTTCTGACAAAACCATTCAAAATAATCTTGTAAGCGGATTGAGCCGAGCAAGCGGATAAACCTATTCAGTATCCGCTCGATCGGTTGAATCCGCTTACAGAAAGATCTTTGCTTTGAAAACACAGCTTCTTCTTAATGAAGGGTTCGAGAAAATGAGATTGCCATTGCGTTTCGTCGTCATCGGGCTCGGCGGTTATGCTGCTGCGCATTTGGAGGCAGTGGCGTGGCTCGCGCAACAGGGACTTGCCCGGCTCACCGGCGTGGTCGCACTGGAAAGTGATCGCAAGAAATTTCCAGCGCGAGTGCGCGCATTGCAAGCGCAGGGCGTCGCGCGCTTTGATGATCTCGAGGATTTTTTCAAACGCGGCCTCGCACTGGCCGAGGTGCTTACCGTGCCTATCGGCATTCATCAGCACGCGTCGGTGAGTATAGCAGCGCTGCGGGCCGGCTTGCACGTGTATTGTGAGAAGCCGCTGGCCGCAACACTGCAAGAGGTCGACGCTCTCCTTGCTGCACGCGAGGCGTCGCAACGCAAAATCGCAGTCGGGTTTCAGCATATTTATAGTCAATCCGTGCAACAACTCAAAGCGCGAATTTGTGCGGGCCGGTTGGGACGAGTGCGAGCGATCACGCTGCTGTGTGGCTGGCCGCGGAGCTTGCAGTATTACGCGCGCAATGATTGGGCGGGAAAGATACGCGTGGGCGAGCAATGGGTTTGGGACAGCCCCGCGAACAACGCGCATGCGCACTATCTTTTGAACGTACTCTATCTCGCGAGTGCGAATGAACACGCCGCCGCGCTGCCGAATGAGTTGCGCGCCGAGCTGTATCGCGCCAATCCTATCGAAAGCTGTGATACGGTGCAAATGCAATTCGAAACGAGAGCGGGCGTGCGTTGTCACGTGTTGCTCACGCATGCCAACAGCCGCGAATTGGGGCCGATCATGAAGATTGCTTGTGAAAATGGCGACGTGGCTTGGTAGGGCGAGAGCGGCAAGACGGTCATCAACTATTTCGACGGCGGAACAGAACGCTTCGACAACGACACGCATCCGCACTGGCGTTATGCCGGCTTTCGCGATTTGGTGTATGCTATTCGCAATGATATGGCGCCGCGGTGTACGCTTGAAATCGCGCGCTGCCACACAGCAACCATCGCCGCCATGCACGCAAGCTGCCCTGCAATCGCCACGATACCCGAGCGCTTCATCGACAGAGTGAAAGGTTGGGAAATGTTCCCGCCAAACACGAAGGGCGTTTTTCATCGCGTGCGTGCTCTCGAAGAAACTCTGCAGGGCATATGCACGAGCGGTGCTTGGCTAAGTGAGAAGGGAATTCCGTGGGCGACGGCGCAAGGAATAGTTATACGAGCAGTACGCAACGAATAGATGCGCCGCTTTTTTCGTTGCACTCTCTCCGCGAAGTCATCTATTTCATCATCACCGCCATAATCGTCGTGTCATCCTCCGGCGGCTTGTTGTTCGTGAAATGGCGCACGCGTTCCACCACGGCATTGAGAAAACCATGCAGGGCCTCCGGGGTTCGGGCCTGTGCCGCGAGCCAATTGCTCAAGACTTTTTTCACCCCCTCGAGGCCGAATTGTTTGCGATTCTCGTCGTGCGCCTCGGTGATGCCATCCGTGTAGAATGTGATGAAATCACCGGGCATCAATTGCAACAATTCCGCAGTGCGCGCCGCGTTGGCATTGAGGCCCAGCGGCACGCCGGCAGCGCGCAGCTCGAGCCATTCTCCTCGCATGCTGCGATGGAGTAGCGGCGGATTATGGCCGGCGTTCGCATATTGCAGCGTCATCTTCTCCACGTCGAGCACGGCGATAAAGAAAGTGACGAACACTTTGCCCTCGGCATATTCATGGACCAAGCGATCCAAACTGCGCATCATGGCCGGAATATCTTCTTGATGCGAAATTTCGGAATAGAGACCGCCGTGCACGGTCATCACAACCAAGCCAGCGGGCAAGCCCTTGCCCACGACGTCGCCAATCGCAAAGAGAAAACGCGTTTCGCTCAATGGGAGAAAAGTGAGATAATCGCCGCCGATTTGCTGTGCGGCAGCGTAATGATAGGCCATATCGAAACGTGCGTGTGAGAAACTCGGCTCCGGAAAGAGGCGAAGCTGCGCCGCCTTCGCAGCACCCATTTGTTGTTTGAGTTTTTTCTTCTCCGCCATCTCGCGCTGCAAAATGGCATTCTCGATCGCCAGCGAGGTTTGGTCCGCGAGCACTTGCAACATGGTTTTGCGGTATTGCGGCATGCCTTTCAGCGGCTTGCGGCTGTCGAGATACAACATGCCGAAGAGCACGCCTTTGACGTAGAGTTCGCGCTCTTCCGCGTCGTGGGTGGTGGAAATCTCCACTGCATGCGGCGATTTGAGCGGCAGGCAGATGATGGTGTTGAGCTGCAAAGCTTGAATGCTTTGATTGGCGTTGAACCTCGGATCGTGCAATAATTCTTCGCGAATGAGCATCTCGCCGTGGTGTTCTGCTTCCTGCATGGCGGAGCGACAGACTTCAAACTCGTCGCGCTCGAGTTCCTGTTGGCCGACGTTATGAAACACCGCGGGATGCAGCTTGAGATTTTTGTCATACAGAAAAATGATGGCCCGTTCGGCGCGCGTGAGACTAATCGCGAACTCCGCGGCGATCTCCAAAATGTGGTGCGAGATGGCGGCGCTTTTCGCGCTTTGGTTGATGTCCTTAATCGCAGCAAGAAAGCGGTCTTGCGTGGGCAGATTGCGCTCAATCTCCTCTTCCGTCAAGCTCGAAGTGCGAAACAAGAGCAGCACTTTCCCCATCGTGAGGCGGTCAAAATCTTTTAGCTCGCGGCGTTTGACGCGCACCTCATTGACCCGCACGCCGTTGCTGCTGCTCAAATCTTGAATGAAAAATTTGCCGTCCTGAAAATCGATGCGGGCATGATAGCGCGAAATTGAATAATCGAGCAGCACAATGGTATTGTCGAAGTGGCGCCCGAGGGTCGCGCCGGAGGAGAAGATGTGATACGTCGTGGGCGAGACCGTATCGCCGATCTCTTTCAGCATCGCCAGAAACAGCGGGCTGCCGCATTCGCCGCAGTGGTGAAAGCGGCTGGGATTTTCAGCGTGACATTTGGAGCAGAGCATGAGTGGGATGCGATTAGCTTTTCGAATTTAGAATATGCCTGAAGGTTTTTGAAGTATACACAGCCCAAAAGCGCAAACAGAAAAGCCTTTCACTTGTGAGGCCTCAGTCATTGGTGGAGAACATAGCATGGTCACTTTTGCATGGCCGTAAGATTCATCACAAAATACTAGGTTGGTCTTTTATGTCTTGTCGCTGCTTCACCGAGGGGCGTTCTCCGCTTGTTTACCGAGGTGGCCTCTTCGCGCGAGGGGGCTTAGAGTCCAAAGCATGCATGCGCCTTCGTGATGTGCCCTTCATGAGAATGCCGGCTTTTGCTTTTTGAAATCTGCGCAGCGCTTCAAGTCACCTCGGTGAACTAGCCCCCTCGGTAAACAAACGGAGATGATACGCAAGAACGAGCAGCGACAAAGCAAAAAACGCAGTGCCGCAATACTTCAAAAGCCAAGCGGCTACCGCACGCAACTGAGGCAGTGCTTTCACTTCGCACCGCAGCAGAACGACGCCTCGGGTCCTTTTCACAGAGCAACTTAAACAAAGCACTGCGAAAATGCAAGCAGGCAAAAGAAGGGAGACAAAAAATAAATGACAAAGATCAAAAGGCAAAAGTAGAGAGGCAAAAGCGAGAGCATGATTCGGAGAAAAAAGAAGAGCGCGGCTCAACACCGCGCTCATCTGGGTAGGTCGAGGCTCGTGGCAGCCAGGGGCAACTGCAACGAGCCAGGATTGAGGGTTGGAGGTAAGGAATCTTTTCTTCACTCCGCCGGGCATAAAACCTGGCGGGTCTTTTGCAATCGAGCCGAGGCCTGAGCCATACTTCCGCTCCGCAGTGCATGGCTCAGGTTTTCACCATCCTTCGGCCATTGACGCTTTCATTTCGTGAAGCAATTCGAACGCGGATAGCGCAGGTAGTGTAATTCGGCTTTCGCTGGAAAGGATCGCCGCTCGATCCGAGGTGGTGCGTTCAAAGGCACGGTGAGTTTGTCCTTCAAACCGCGGCTTTTTCCACTTTGCTTAAGTTGTGCGAGCGACGATCCATTTGAAAATTTCGCGAGTCTTGTGCGCCGTTGGTTTTGGTTTTTTCTTCTTGCAGGTGCGCCGTCTCCTCTTCTTCTTGGCGGCGGCGATAAATCACGAACCCGATTACACCACCCAAAGCGAGCAATCCGAAGATTACCCAGAACCAAGAGCTGCCACTATCATTTGACTTCGGTGCAATTGGTTCCGCATTCTCTACGTCGAAGCGCGGGGGATCGGCCGGCACATTTGCAGCGAACGGAGCCGGAGCGTTGGCGCTCGGCGGGGTCACGCTGCTGGACTGCTCCGGCACTGATTGCGCGGGCGTGGCATTGGTTGCAGGCGCGGGTTGCGTTGCAGTTTGCTCGGTGGCGGGTGCAACGCGCGTTGCCAAGGCTTGCTGCTCGTTGATCAAATCATTCACGCGGGAAATTGTGCGTGCGCGCCGCAACTCTTGCAGCACGTTCGCGGCCGGCAGCAACACTTCTTCGCCGGGCTGAATGTGATCGGGCTTGGGCGCGCGATTGATCAATGCCAACTCGCGCCAGTAGTCCGTTGCGCCGTAGCTGTCCTTTGCCAATTTGCTGAGTGATTCGCCTTTTTGCACGACATGCACACGCGGCGCATCCAGCCAATTCAAACGACTCCACAGTACGTCCTGTTGCGCCAGCACCACGAGCGCCAGCGCGACGATAAAGACGGAGAACAACAACTTCTTCATGAGGTAACTCCTTTCGGTTTGAACAGCGACAACGAAGATATTCGTAAGGATGTGCGGCCTTAGAGTTTCAGCCGGTGTTTTCCATGCATTGCTGCAATCCATTCGAGCGCTAATACCGCGCCGCGCCCGGTGCTCCGGCGCAAAGCCAGCGCGGCTACACGCGCTCGAAATTCGACGCGAGGTCTTCACGCACCAGCAGGCGGCGCATGAGGCGATACAGCAGCAATGCACACACGGAGCCGGCAATGCCGATGAACAAAAACTTGTTCTGCAAATTCTGCAGCGACTGGCTGAGCATGGTTCCCAAGGCGGCGCCGAGAATGCCGATAGGATAATTCAGCAAGCGCAGCAAATTGGAATGGCGATCCAGCAAATTGGATACATGCCCCACGGCCCAACCAAAAAGACTGGAGAGAAAATATGGTAACGCATTCATCGGCACACCTTCTTTCCTAGTGCGGTTTATGTCCAATTGAAAAACGGCGCTGCAGCGTGCGACTAAATTTCTAATGCAGGAACACTCCACGACCATGCCGTGGCGAGAGCATGCGTTAGAACTTGGCTGCATTGCGCCAGAAGCTTGCGCTTGTGCAATCATCTTTGCGCCTCACAAAGGCAAAAGCATTGCCACGCATGAACGTGTTCGGTGTTCACACGCAACCTCAATGATTCTAAAGAAGAAAAGCCAGCCGGCTGGAAGGATGGGGGAGATGACGAAAAAAAACGTGTAGAAATTTCTGGTGCTGGTCTGATTAAGGCGAGGTAAGTCTAAAAGAACTCATGGCAGTATAGGGTAGGCGCTCGTCGTGTAATAATTGCCCGGTTACATGGCGCGCCTCATTGCCGAAAGCGCTCCAATTTGTTGTGCAGCGTCTTCAAACTGATGCCCAACGTTTCTGCTGCGTGCGTCTTGTTGTTGTTGTGCGCTTCGAGCGTGCGCAGAATGAGTTGGCGTTCCGCTTCTTCCACGGTGGTGCCGATGGAGATGGAAAGTTCGTTTGAGCTTTCCTGTTTGACGAGATGTTTGGGCAAATCTGCGGGTGTGATTTGGCGGCCCGAGCACAGAATCACGGCGCGCTCGATGACGTTGCGCAACTCACGCACGTTGCCGGGCCAGGTATGTCGCAGCAAGATTTCGAAAGCCGCGCGCGCAATACCGGTAATTTTCTTGCCGGATTTTTCCGAATAATGCTTGATGAAATTCTCCACCAACAAAGCGAGATCGCCCAAGCGTTCGCGCAGCGGCGGCAATTCGACTTCAACCACGGCCAGGCGATAGAACAAATCTTCGCGCAACGTTTTCTCACGCACCGCTTCACGCACGTCGCGATTCGTCGCGGAGATGATGCGCACATCCACGCTGATTTCTTTGCGGCCGCCGAGACGGCGAAACTTGCGCTCTTCCAGTGCGCGCAGCAGTTTGGCTTGCAGCTCGAACGGCATTTCGCCGATCTCATCAAAGAAGAGCGTGCCGCGATCGGCCAGTTCGAAGCACCCCGGCTTTTCTGTAAGCGCTCCGGTGAAGGCGCCTTTCTCGTGGCCGAACAGCTCGTTCTCTAAAATATCTGCGGGCAAAGCGGAACAATTCATCGCCACAAAAGCCTGGTCGCGGCGATTGCTGCGTTGGTGAATCGCGCGCGCGACCAATTCCTTGCCCGTGCCGCTCGCGCCCGTGATCAAAACGGTGGTGTCAGATTTGGCCACGGCCTCGATCAAACGATACACCTCGCGCATGGCTTCGCTCTGGCCCAGCAATTCTTCATAACGCGTCAATTCGTCGAGCTGCCGCTGCATCGCGCGATTGGAAATCCACAGCCGGTGCTTCTCCGCGGCTTTCGCGAGCATTTGTTCGAGGCGCTCGGTTTCGACCGGTTTGGGGAGATAATCGTACGCGCCCAGGCGCATGGCTTCGACGGCTTTGGTGATACTCACATCGCCCGTGATCATGATCACCTCCACGCCCATTTCATGTTCCCGAATGCGCGCGAGCAAAGCGAGTCCGTCGGGTTCGGGCAAATTCAAATCGAGCAACGCGACCGCAATGTCTTCTTCTTGCAAAATGCGCCAAGCTTGTTCGCCGCTTTCCACAGTGTAGAGGTGATACGCTTCGCCGAGCAAAGTTTTGAGCGCGAGCAACACGCTCGGCTCGTCATCGGCGATTAGGATTTTTTCAAGCTGGTTGGGCAAGTCGCTTGTTCCCATTTTATATTTTTTAGATGATGTGCTCTGCAAGAGTTTGTAGAAATCTCTGCGCGGCAGAAGCACGTATTCCGTGCCTCATATGTGACACATGAATCCCCATGATCAATGAGCCTCTTTTCGTTAGCATAAATTACAATTTGATTTTAGCCTTTGCAAGGAGAGTTTCAGAGCAAAAGGCATTAGTTGCAACTAGTGCTCCGACTTCAGTGGCAAAAGATGATTGCAAGTAATCCTTCGGTTACATGTGGTCGCCGGCCGGCTTGTGCGGCAATTTGACACTTCGTTTTTTGCTTTGTCGCTGCTCGTTCTTGAGTATCATCTGCGCTTGTTTACCGAGGAGGCTAGTTCACCGAGGGGGCTTGAAGCGCTTCGCGAGTTTCAAAAAGCAAAAGCCTGCGCCGCGATATGATGACAACGTAGCGCGATACTCTTAACCGCGCGTGGGCGGCGGTCAAAGTCACTGAACTCGGGTCAACAAACAAGCCCTCTTCACGCCAATTCCTTTGCAGCTTTGTCAACCGTCTGCTTCAGTCTATTCAATTCCGAAGCAACGGCATTTAAATGTTCGCGCAACGCCTCTGCACGTTCATCGGTCGAACGCGCCGCCAATCTTTGCGCAGCCACCAGATTGAGATTGACATTATTCATCACGCTGCGCAGATCATGAGCAAGCTTGCGCAGCGCCTCAATCGCGGCAGCTTTTGCCATGGCTTCACTCCAATTCGGGTTTCTGGATTAATGCTTCATCGGATTGCGGGATTGACAGAGCCGCGGCTCCCTAGCATTCATCAACCCCAAACTCATGCCGCCACCATGCCTCACCTCGTCCACTTTTCGATCATCTCCAAAATCTCTTTTGTCTCGAAAGGCTTGGTGAGATAGTCATCGCAGCCGGCCGCGGTGGCTTTCTCGCGATCGCCTTTCATTGCGCGAGCGGTCAGCGCAATGAGCGGAACGTTCTTGAGCAGCTTTTGGCTCTTGAGCATGCGCGCGACTTGATAGCCGTCGAGGTCCGGCATCATAATGTCCATCAAAATCAAATTCGGCTGCTCGCGTTGTGCCAGCGGCAAAGCCTTTTCCCCGTTTTCCGCAAAGAGCACGCGATAGCCCTCGTCTTCCAAAATAAAACGCATTGCCAGGCGTGCGTTCGGGTCGTCATCAATCACAAGAATGAGAGTATCACGTTCCGCCTTTTTCTGTTCGCCGGTTTTGGAGGCGGGTTTG
This sequence comes from Candidatus Zhuqueibacterota bacterium, assembly GCA_013361015.1. Taxonomy (GTDB): domain Bacteria; phylum Zhuqueibacterota; class Zhuqueibacteria; order Zhuqueibacterales; family Zhuqueibacteraceae; genus JABWAN01. The sequence goes on from JABWAN010000017.1 coordinate 9,450, forward strand.
GCTTTGGCGGGAGCCGGTTTTACGGTCGCCGATTTTACGAACGTTGCCGGCGCGCGCATGGGCAACGTGACTGTGAATTTCGAGCCTTTGCCGACCTCGCTTTCGACTTCGATTTTGCCGCCTAGAATGCGCATCATTCTTTGCGAGATCGCGAGGCCCAAGCCCGTGCCGCTGGGCTTGCGCGCTTCGCTGCTTTCCAATTGCCGGAACGGCTCAAAAATTTCTTTGAGGCGGTTTTTCGGCATGCCAATGCCGGTATCCTTCACGGAAATATGCAAACGCTCGCCTTGCACGCGTGCACTCAATATGATGGTACCGGCCTCGGTAAATTTCTCGGCGTTGCCGAGCAAGTTGGTGAGCACGCGCCTGAGAATGGCGGCGTCGCTCACGAAGCGTGCCGGCAAAGCGGGATCGAAAAAACGCTGCAAGTGCAAACCTCTTTTATTGCACAACGACTGGACCGTGTCCAAAGTCTCGCGCAGCAAAGCCACGAGATCGAATTCTTCCCATACGGCTTCCAATTTGCCGGCTTCGACCTTGCTCAAATCCAAAATGTCGTTGATGAGCGCGAGCAGGTTCTTTCCGCTGCGCTGCACGATTTCCACATGCTGCTTCTGTTCTTTTTCCAATTTGCTCCGCAACAAGACTTCGGAGAATTGCAAAATGCCGTGCAGCGGCGTGCGCAGCTCATGCGAAACGCTGGCAAGAAACTCGGAGGTGTGGCTATTCGCGCGCAGCAAGGCGCGCGCGCGCTCTTCGGTTTGCAGAAAGAGGCGCATATTGTCGAGCGTCAAGGTCGCTTGCGCAACCAAATCGCGCACGAAGTCGGCTTGCTCGGCATTCCAGCGTTTGAAGTCTTCCGGAACTGGCCATGCGACAAAGCCAAAGTGTTGCGCCCGTGAGCGCAGCGCGAAAATCTTCAGCGGACAAGAACGCTGCGGCTCACGAGAATAGGGCAAGCGCAGCAGCGCGGCGAGTTCTTCGCGATCATACGACCAGTCTTTGCTTTCCTCGGCGGCAACGCACGCGAAGAGCTTCTGTAAAACTTTTTCCTGTTCCGCCTCAATGACGAGATTGCGTTTTGCCACTTCGTTCTTGCGCGAGAGCGCAGCCGAGGCCGCCAGCCAGCTCGCATCCTGCGCCGCGGCACCGTCATTTTCAGGAGAATTGGAGGCGGTCGGCATGGCAATGAGCACGGGTTGCTGCAATGCCTCCGCCATTATTGCTGCGATTTCACCGAGCACACCTTCCAAAGTCCCGGCAGCGCGAAACGCATTGCCGATGCGATTGAGCCAGCGCGCGTGCTGCTCGCGCGCCGCAAGGGAGACGAGCAGGCGGCTGTTTTGAATGGCAATCGCGGCTTCATCGGCATAACTCTCTAGCTCGCGCACGTGCGGAAGCTCCGGATAACGGCCGGCATGCGGGCAGAACACCGTGATCATGCCGGCGAGCTGCTCGCGCGTGCGAATCGGCACGAGCAAACAATCGTGCGGCCGCCATTCGCCCACGCGAAACACTTCCAGTTCTGGCGGCATGAACTCCGGACGCTTGTCATCGAGCAGCGTCGATTTCACCAAAAAAGAGGAGCCGAGCCGAAAGGTTTCGACCAGGTACGGCGCAAAGTCCGCATAGGTGAGTTGGCGAAATTTGCTCGGCAATTTCTTTGCGCTCGTTTCAAAGCCGGCGCTTGCAGCCAGCACGAAAACTTCCTGCTCGCGCGCAAAAAAGACTGCAACGCGTTGCCAACCGAGCGTGTGAATCGCATCTGCCACGCTTTGCATGATAACTTCCAGGCTCACGTTGAGGCGAATGTTTTCGCTAATCTCCATGAGCTTGGCGAGTTGCTGAACGCGGTGTTCCAAGTCGGTGGTGCGCTCGGCAATGCGATTCTCCTGTGCGGAGAGGTCACGCTCGATCCACAGATAATGCGGCTGCTGGTTGTCCGTCACCGGCAAGATGGTGACATCGCTCGCAAAGTTGCGACCTTCTTTGCCCGCTCCACGCACTTCACCGCGCCACAGCAAATTCTGCAAAAGCCGTTTGCGGATCTCCGGCCAGGGATACAAAGGCGCGGCACGATAGCGCGCGGCTTCTTTACCGAGCAACTCGCGAGGTGGGAAACCCGTGCCGCGTGCGAAGGCCTCGTTGGCATAGATGATTTTGTGCTGCGCATCGAGAAGCGCAAAGGCATCGACGATTTGGTCGAGGCCTTGTTGCAGGATTTGCACCTCGCGTGATTTTTCCGCAAGGCTTTCGCCCAGCGTGCGCGCGCCGGAGCGGTAACTCGTGACGTCGCTGACGCCGAGATGCACACCGCTCAGTTTATGCTGCTCGTTGAAAAGCGGTGCGTGCGCAATTTGCAGTACCTTCTCTTGTTGTTGCAGAATACAATTTGCTTCGAAGTGTGCCGCGCGTTCGCGCCGCGCTTCTTGCACCGCCGGAACGAATGCTTCGTAGAGCGGCAGTGGCAGAACTTCCCGCAAGGATTGTCCCGGCAGTTTCTCTGCGGGAATACCGGCGAGCGCGGCAAAGGATTCGTTTGCAAAAGTAATGTGGCCGTCGAGATCAACTTGTACCACGCCTTCGCTCAGATGCGACAAGGCCGCGGTCGCGTTTTGCGCTTTGCCGGCGAGCCGTGAGACTTCTTCCAGCAAGCTATGGCGTAGCTGGGATTCGAGCTGCAGATAGCGCGCGCGATCGGCAAGCAAAGCCAGCAAGACAAACACGAGCACGACGATGATGAGCGCCGGCGTCATATTTAGAATCAAATCGCGCTGGAAGTATTGCAACGAAACCGTGAACAACAAAGCCAGCGCGGCAAAGAGCAGCCAGAGCCACAGGGCCTGGTGCAGTTTCCCAATGCGATAGCCAATGAAGCCGGAAGAAATAAGCAAGAAGCCGCTGGCGCTTCCGGCCAGAATCTGGCGAAACACCGCGTTGGTCTGCGCGAAACCCGGGTCCGCGGAGAGCCGGAGGCTTTCCCACAATCCAAAGCCCGCGAGCGCAATAACTGCAACGAGCAATGCCAGCAGCCAAAGCCACAAGCGTGATCGGTTTTGTTGCGAGGCAGAAAGGCGCGGAGAGCACAGCGGAAACACGAGCCAGCATCCGCTCACCAGCGCAAAAAAGAAGAGGCGGGTTAATTCGCCGCCCATGAAAGCGACGAGCCAATTCGGTGCGAAGAAGAAGGCAAACGTACCGGCCAAATAATAAAGACTGAGGAGACTTTGCGCGGCGCCCAAACCGGCAAACACGGCGAGCGGTTGCGCGAGGTAACTCTGCCATGCGAGTAGCGCTCCGATGAGGCTCAGACACACGACAGTCATCATGGTGGCGCCGAAAAGCGCGGCGGTCATGTTTAGGGTTGCATCCATGGCATCTCGTTCAAGCGCTCAGGCTCAGAGCCGAGCAGAATGTTGCGACGCATTCTCTGCTCCACCGTGCAATGATGCAAGGGCAAGCATTCAGAGCGAAGCACAGCTTCCTCCAGTTTGCAACTGGCAAGATGAAGGGAGAAGAGTATGACACGCCCGCAGCGAGCAGAAGAGGTTGCTAGCAAGCCATCAGAAATCAAACCGCGAAAAACTCCGAGGCACTTTACTCCAGCTCGGAATTTTCGGAAGCAGGTGTGTACTGGCGAAAATCACCGGAGGGGATTTTTCTCAAGTCCGCAAACTGTTGGTTGAGCACGTACGCCCACGCGGACTTTTCGCCTTCCGGCGTTGTGACCATGATAAGTTTGCGCACATAGAGACTGCGCTCCGGTTGCGCAGGCCAGTAGCCTTCGATGAGATCGAGTGTGTCAAAAAAAGTCTGGGGGTCGAAAAGCTCGTAGACTTCGCCGTGCACAAGGCTGCCGTTGTTGCTCTCCTTCATCACCGGAAATGCGCCGAAGTCATAAAGCGTGCCGTGCGCCACGCCGGTGGATACGAAGACGGCCTTGTAGGGATTACTCATAAAACCGGCGCGCTCCATGCCCTGCATGAGTGAGCCGTAGACAAAAAGTAAATTCGTGTCTTCTGAAATTTCAGCCGATGATTGCGCCAAACGTGTGATCCTTCCTGCTGCAATTGAGATTCAATGCGACGAAGGCTGAGGCAATTCCTCAATTCATGTGGTTGCCATTTCGAATCCCGCGCATGGAGCGAGCTATCATTTCTCACCGACTCTCTGCGGAGATAACTTGGCCATGGCGGTTCGAGGCCGCCAATTGGCTTCTGCTTGATAAATTTCACAAAAAAGGTAAGCATACTGTCGCACCATGTCAAGCAGATTGATTGGGCGCAGGCGATGCCGGTACCAACTCGTAGAGAACGTTGCGCGACCATTTCGGAATGGCCCAGAGGTTCTTCGCAAAGTCTAGTTTAGACTCTTATGTTCTGTCGCTGCATCACCGAGGGTTCTTCTCTGCTTGTTTACCTCGGTGGCCTCTGCGCGCGAGCTGGCTTGGAGTATAGAGCAGGAGGGTGCTCGTCCCCCATACCATTCAAAAGGAAACTTTTTACACTCGGCGCAAAAGCACAAGACGCAGCAATTTGATGAAGAGAAAGGCTTTTGCATTTTGAAGTCTGCGCAGCGCTTCAATTTCTAAAAAATAAATCAGTGTAGAAAAAGCAAAAAATTTAGCCGCAGAATCACACGGAAACTCACGGAAAGAAACTCATTTTTGTCAGCAAGTAATTTCTGTGCTCTTCCGTGTGATTCCGTGGCCTGATCTTTTTGGTTCCGGCTCGTGCGGCTTATGTCAGCGCGGTGAACTAGCCCCCTCGGTAAACAAGCAGGAGATGGCCCTCAAGAACGCGCAGCGACAATCCAAAAAGAAAGCGCAGTACCGTATGCCCTGAGAGCCGGGCGGCTGCCACACGTAACTGAGGCATTGTGCGCACAGTATGCCTCTAGTTACGTGCGGCTCATTTTTGTTGTGGGTTGTTTGAGAAATTTGTTCGGGCAGGCCGCCGGAAAGTTTGGCCTAACGATTGGCGCGCATCATCGCGTGGCGAACGGCTTCGGCTTGTGTGGAAGCATTGGCATAATACTTTGGAGAATCCAGCGGCATCGTGAGGCGAAGCTGCGTGCCGCCGGTGGGAAGATTGTCGATTTCAACGGTGCCGCCGCATTGCTTGACCACTTGATAGAGCTTCCACAAACCCAAGCCGGCGTGCGGCGTGCCACGCGTTTTAAAGAAGGGCAGAAATGCCTTGTTGCGAATCTCGTTTGAGATGCCCTCGCCGTTGTCCGAAAACAACACCCGTACGCGCGCGAGATTGAGCATCACTTCGACTTCTACTTTGACGGTATCGGCGCCGGCTTCCAGAGAATTTTGCAGCGCTTCATCCAGGCCGTCGCGCAGCTTGGGCAATATGCGCAAGGGAATGGCCTCCGGCAAGAGCGGCAGCGCGACCGCAATTTTTTTCTGCCAACGCTCCGCGAGCGCGAGCAATTCCTGCCGTAGATCGACGGAAATGCTTGGCGTTTTGGCGAGGTAGGCGGTGAACTCGAGAAGCTGGCGCAAAACTTTGTCCATCTCCTGCACGCTCTGCTGGGCGCTCTGCAAGTTTTTGATGGAATCCGGCGAGGCGCTCTGCGCAACCTGCTCTTGCAATTCGTGCAAGTGGGTGTGAATGCCCACGAGTTTTTGATTGAGCACTTCGCCCATGCCGACCACGAGATTGACCAGCGCCAATTGTTTTTCACTGTCAACGATCTTCAACTCGAGCTGTTTCTGCGCCTCGATGTTTTCGCAGGTCAGAATCAAAAGCTTGAGGTTGCCTTCGGCATCGGTCACGCAGTCAGAATGCACCTCGCAGATGAAATGTTTTCCGGCTTGGGTCAGCCCGACAAGCTCGAAGCCGGTTTTCTTTTGCGTCAACGTGCGCCACATCGTTTCGCGGCTGGAGAGCGGGCTATTGAGCAAATTGAAAAGCTGTTGCCCATGCAATGCCTTGAGATCATATTCGAACAACTCCAGCGCGACGCGATTGGCATCGACGATGTTCTCTTTCGCATCGACTACCAGCAAGCCCAGCGGCAGAAAATCTTTGATGGTCTCTAAAAACGTGAGTGTATGTTGCAATTCCTCGGTTTTGGCAGCCACGGCCTTTTCCAATTTTTCGGCACGGGCTTTAACATTTCGCACGCGCCAACGATGCCCGCCCCAAACCAAGCCGAGCGCGCCGAGCGCACACATAGACAAAAACCACGATTTGAGATAAAACGGCGATGCAACTTCGAAACTCAAGCTGGCCGCGTGTGTCGAAGGCAGGCCTAGAGCATTCTCGCCACGGACATGAAAGGTATAACTCTTGGGAGAGAGATTGGTGTAGCGAATATGGCGCTCTTGCCCTAAACTTATCCAATCCTCGTCGAAGCCTTCGAGAAAAACACGATTGTGGACTTTGTCTTCGTTGAGGTGTGAGAGCGTTGCAAACTTGAAGGTGACTGTGGTTTTGTAAGGCACGAGGAGGCGCTCGCCTTGGAAGTAGCGAAACTCGCGATCGCCGGCTTCCAAAGCCATGATCTTCACACGCGGCGGCGGCGAGGTTGCCGGCAAGAGCGCGGTGGCGATGCGGCTCGCGCCGCCGATCGTTCCCACCCACAAATAGCCCTCCGCATCTCTCAGCACCGCACGCGTGTTGCATTCGTCATCAAGCAAACCGTCGGAAGCATTGAGATAGAAAAACTCTGTGCCATCGTAGTACGCGACGCCTTCGTTCGTGCCGAACCACATGCGTTGCTGCGCATCTTCGGCGATGAAATAAACGACATTGTTCGGCAAACCATTGTCGGTATTGAAGACTTCAAAACGGTCATCGACCAATCGAGCTGCCCCGCCGGAGCGCGTACCGAACCACAGCACTCCACGGTGGTCTTCGAAGATCGTGTAAATGGTGCTGTCCGGCAAACCGTCGCGTACGGAAAGAGTATCGCGCTGCGCGCCATTTTCCATATACAAGCCGCGGCTCGTCGCAATCCACAAACGCCCGTGCCCGTCTTGATAAACCTGATGCACGCCGTCGCCCGGCAGGCCGTTGTTTGTGTTTAGTTCGACAAACTCGTCGTGGCGCGCGCGATAGTGCATGACGCCTTTGTATGCGGACGCGAGCCATACGTCGCCATTCGCGCGAGGAGTAGCTGCGCCATTTACCGTTTTGCAGGCGCGCGGCGCCGCCGTTAGTGGCAAGCCAAATCTCTCCTGAGGGCGTCATCGCCATGCCGCGCACGACGTTATCGGGCAGCACGTTGCTCGTGTTGAGTACCTCAATGCGCTCGCCCTCGAGAATCGCGGCGCCGCCGCCGTTGGTGCCGATCCAAATGCGACGCTGGTGGTCTTGCAGAAAGCAGAAAACCGGGTTGCTGGGCAAGCCGTTGTTGCGGTTATAATTGCCGATCGACCAGCCATAAATTTTGCCGGCGCCGCCGCCCCATGTGCCGAGCCAAAGATTGTCTTCATAATCGACGCGCAGCGAGCGAATGTAGGAATTGGGCAAGCCGTGGCGCGTGTCATAGCGCGTGAAAGTATTGTCGGTGAATTTAAGCAAACCGGTACGCGTGCCGATCCAAACATTTTGGTTTTGGTCTTCGGCTAGGCAGAAAATATCTTCGTCGGGAAAACCGTCGGCTTTCGTAAAGGATTGCAGCTTGCCATTCTGCAAACGGAATAGCCCCGCGGTCGTGCCCACCCACAAAACTTGTTCGCGCGTGAGCAGCAAATCCCTCACGATCTTGCCGCGCAATTGTTCGGTACTTGTGAGTGCGGCAAATTTTTCCTCTTTGAATAAAACAAGTCCGTCGGCGGTGCCGAGCCAAATCGCATTGTCACGCGTAACAGCGAGTGCATCGATTGCATTGCTAGCCGCATTTCCAGCGGGGCGAAACGTCGCGAACAAAAGACGCGCTGCGCTGGTTTGCGACGGTGAGGTCCGCAAATATTTTTGGTCGCCTTGCCAACGACACAAGCCTGCGGCTGTCGCAATCCAAAGCGTGCCGGAGGAATCTTCCAGAACGTGATGGATGGAGTTGGTCGGCAGTCCGTGTGCAACGGTGAAGGCGCGCACGGTATTATCTTGGAGAATGCACGCCAATCCGCCTTCCGTTGCTACCCACACATTGCCATGGCGATCTTCAAAAATGTTGCGGATGGATAAATTGGGCAAGCCGCGCGCGCGATTGAACAATTCCATGCTGGCGCCGTCATAACGCGCCAAACCGTTTTCAAACGTGCCGAACCAAATCTGCCCGGCGCGGTCTTGATAGACCGCATCCACTTCGCTTTGTGGAATCCCGTCTTTCGTTCCATAAGTGCGAATTTGGAGTTGTTGGGCGCTCGCGAAAGTATTGATACAAAGAAGGGCAATCCCGAGAATCTGGTTGAGAGAAAGCTTCTTATTCATATGGAGAGGAGGAAACACAGCAGTTAACAAGCCGAATTGCTTTGTTTACTATTAAATCAAAACGGAGAGGAAACGGAGGCGTCCGGGTTCACGAGTTCTTTATAAATCCGCTGCGCGATACTGGCAATAGTCTGATGCGCGCGTTTGTGCTCGGCAATGCCGCGCGTCAAAACTACCAGCACGCACGGCCCGCGCCCCGGCGGATAAAAGATCGCAGCGTCGTGATCGAGGGCGGTAATCGAGCCGGTTTTGTTCGCCACCACAACTTCATCCGGAAGCCCGGCCGGGATGTTCTCGCGAAACTTTTGCGCTTTCAGAATGGCGATCATCTCGCGACACGCGATCGGACTCGCCGCACGCTCCTCGGCAATTGCTGCCATAGTCTGCATAAGCGCATACGCATCCGTGCGATTGTTCAATCCGGCTTGATACGCTTTGCCATCTTCCACGCCGCGCAGCACGAGCATGTTTTGAATGCCTAATTCGGTGAGCGTGTTCATGACGTTTTTCGCACCCACCAGTTCGATGAGCACATTCGTGGCGAGATTGCTGCTCACCGTAATCATCGCTTCGATGAGCTGTCGGATGGTGAGCTTCTTGCCAATGGCTTGGTAAATCACTTCGTCACTGTCGTCGGCAAGGTCTAAGCTGTACGGCGAGCCATCAATAATACTGGCGAACTGATTCTGCACGAGCACAGAATCCGTCAAGCGCAGCTTGCCCTGCTCGGCTTGGCGAAAGATTTCGATCATGACCGGCACTTTCATAGTGCTAGCCGCATGCATCATCACCTTGGGATTGAAGGAATATTCCAAACCGGAAGAGAGATCGCGAAATGCGACGCCAAATTCAGCGTGCAAGGTATCGGAGAGAATTTTTAGAAAACGGTCGAGCCGCGCGCGGGAAGAGTCGAAAGCAATGTTATTTGAGGCGACGAGAGTGGAAAGTTGAATCGCTGGAGTGATCGACGACATTGATTTCGCATCTGCTCTTAAAGAGACTTCTTGAAATTCCGACTTGAGGGGGAACGGGTGTGGGTTTCCTTTAGCAAAAGAAAAGAACGAGAGGGAGATAAAAAAAAAGAAAAGAAGGAAGAGCCGCTGTGCAGCTCCTCCTTCTTGCAATCTTTTCATGAAACTGAGAAAGCGCGACTTTCTCATATTAAACTCGAGATTTCACCGGCATGAGGGAACCGGTTGGCTTGATACTTCGAGAAGATTAGTTTGCCGTCTTTTTTGACGTCGAAGATTCCACGACTTCCTTCAATGAGAATGACCTCGACGCCCGAGTGTAGCTGTTCAAGCTCAGCCTTCAGACCGGAGGCTTTGGGGAAATAGTTTCACTGCACGCAGTATTGAATCTCGATCTTCATGCACCTACCTCCTTTGATGCAAGCTTTGCGTATGCTTTAAACCCTCGCAAGGCTTGCCATATTTACGCCAATACTTCTTCCAACAGTTCTTCTTCTTCAATAAGACTGGTTTTGCCGTGGCCGTTATTGCGATCCAGAAGGTTTTCCGGATTTAGCGCGCGCAATTGCGGCACCACGAAGCGTCCGTCTTTACGAATGAGTACGTCGTCGAAGTAGATTTCGCCGCCGCCGAATTCCGGCGTTTGAATCATGACGAGGTCCCAATGCACCTGACTGCGATTACCGTTGTCCGCATGCTCATACGCATTGCCCGGCGTGAAGTGGAAGGAGCCGGCAATCTTTTCATCGAACAAAATATCGAGCATCGGCTTTTTGATGAGCGGATTGAAGCCCAACGAGAATTCACCGATGTAACGCGCACCGCCGTCGGTATCCAAAATTTCATTCAAGCGTTTGGCCTTGTCGGAAGTGGCGCTGATGATTTTGCCGTTTCTGAAAACGAATTCGATATCGGAGAACGGCACGCCCTGATAGATCGTGGGTGTGTTGAAATGAATTCTGCCGTTCACGGATTCGCGCACCGGCGCGGTGAAACATTCGCCGTCCGGAATGTTGTATTCACCGCCGCACGGCACCGCGGGAATGCCTTTGATGCTGAATTCCAAGTCCGTGTCTGGCCCGACGAGACGTACACGGTCGGTATGTTCCATGTATTCTTTCAAAGCTTGCATCGCGTGCGACATGCGGCCATAGTCCATGGTACAGACTTCGAAATAAAAATCTTCAAAAGCCTCAGTACTCATGCCCGCCTGTTGCGCCATGGAAGCATTGGGGAAGCGTAGTACGACCCATTTGGTCTT